>JAZRDY010000164.1:0-9392 GCA_045660525.1 Acutalibacteraceae bacterium
TATTGTGTTAATTTAAACACAGGGAATAAGCAGCATTCCGTCTTTTATTGTAACATCACCGTCAATAGCGTTTTCACTTTGAATCGCTTCACTGGTGGTGTTATATTTCTTTGCAATTTCCCACAAATTTTCTCCCGCACCTCAGAAATATAAGGTAAGAGCCGCGTCATCGCGGTTTTTCTTTTGCTCTGAAATGCGTATATCTTTAACTATTCTCACACTCTCACAGGAATTTATCTGACACTGTATACCCGTTTTAAGCTTAACTTCCAGCTTATCTTTAGCGGTTATTTTCCATTCTATGTCGCGCATCTGCAATGTACAATCGCATCTAAGATTTTCATAGCTGTCTTTCAGTTTGCAGCCTATCTCAAAATCAGCCTCTTTTTCGGCAAAGCAGGCATTAGCTTTTGCATCGAGATAGAGTATACCTAAAACGGCTCTGCAATCAGCTTTGGCATTATCTTTTTCAGCTTTCATCTTATAGGTCAGCTCTGAACACCATATATCGAGTACTGATGACACATCTGTAGGCATATCCACACTGCATACAGAGGTTTTCTGCTCATCAATATTGTGTACGGGGAAAGCAAACTCCCTGATAGTAAATTCGCTGTCAACATCAAAATCTGTGCTGTAACAGTCATCAATAACATCCGCGGTATTCACCTGAGAGCATCTGACCGTTGCACTGCACTTTGCGGCAATTTCAGCAAGGGAGCCCTGAGATGAAGAATCCGCCTTTCTTTGCACATTCACCTGCCTTACATCAAGAATTACACTACAAGGACTGTTTTCATCAATACCCGGAATATCGATAATCTGACTTATAGGCATTGAATGGGTAAACTTTTCGGTCTTGCCCTCTTCGCTTTCGCTGAGATATAAAATATCAGTATAAAGGTCACCTTTAATAAGAAGTTTATCGGCTACAGCTTTTTTAGACTGCATAGTTGCCCTTGATGACACATTGAGAATTTTGCCTATAGTCGCCTTGCCCTGAGGTATTTTTGCGGTTTCTCCAAGATCAAAAACTTTTTCTTTTCGGCAAAGGATATTTTCATAAAGCACCTGCTTTTTTCGGCACTGAATTCCTTTGCCGTCAGCACCGGTCAACAACTCTGTCTGTTTTGTTCCGTAAGCTCGGAATATTACCGCTACACTGCCTTCAATACTGATTTTTCTTTGACTAGTAGCTCTGCAGTTGACATAGTTGGTTTTTGCAAAGGCGCATAACACAGGGCTTTCAGGCAAATCCTTTACCACAGCCGAAACCGATAAATCCTCACTGCCCTCATAGCAGTCTATTTTATCCTTATCGTTGACATAAATAAGTCTCAGATTTATCTTTCCCGTGGCGGTTACTCTGTCGCCCGAAAAAGACAAATTACTTATACCCGGGCCGAGAACACACTTTAAAATCTTTTTAATATCTCCGCAATAATCGGGAAGTGTTATCTGAGTTTCAATATTTTGCTGAGAGGAAACTTCCTGCCACAGCTCATCTGAATTAAGGTTTTGTTTCTTAAGTTCAAAATCCATAAATATACATCTCCTTATTGTTTTTCACATAATGTATATTCATTTTTATACCGCAATATGATTTTATCACTATTTTTACTTTTCCGCGTAAGATATAGCGAGGTGATTTTATGGCAGAGTCAATTCTTTGCGCTTTGGGCACAATACTCGCCCTGACGGGTCTTTATTATCTGACTGAAAGGATTTACAGGCATTTTATGTGTCTGCGGAATGCTCAGGACATCTATACTGTCATTTTTCATTTTGAAAACGAAGACTTTCTGCCCGATAAGGTCTACACTGCAATGCTTATGTCTGAATACAAAACCTTTGGCAAAAGAGAGGTTTATGTAATAGACAGCAATTTTTCAAATAACATCAAGCTGAAATGTCAGCTCATCACCGCAAATATGGGCACAGTACATTTTATTAACCCCGGAGATTTGAGAGGTTTATATAAAATAAACACCGATAGAGATTGAAAAAGCACAGGTGTTTGTAGTATAATGAAACTCAGATAAAAATTAAAGGACCGACTTATGAACGAAGAAATTTTAATTGAAGGTAACATTGAGAATATCGTTTATTCCAACCCCGAAAACGGCTACAGTGTTGTAGACCTGAATGTCGAGGGTAAGCTTGTTACTGCCGTTGGCATTATGCCCACCATATGTGTGGGTGAAAAGGTCAGACTTATGGGTTATTGGGTCAATCACCCGTCTTTCGGCAGACAGTTCAAGGCAGATAAGTGTGAGCGTACTCTGCCGAAAAACGCAGGGGATATGCTTCGTTATCTCTCAGGCGGTGCAATTAAAGGTATCGGTCCGTCAACTGCAAGAAAAATTATTGAACGCTTCGGTGATCAGGCTTTTGATGTGCTTGAAAACCACCCCGAAGAATTAGCTCAGATAAAAGGCATATCCCACGATAAGGCTCTTGATATGTCTGAAAAATTCAGAAGTCAGTTTGCTGTCAGAGAGGTTATTATCGCTCTGGAAAGATTTAATATGAACTCCAGTGAATGTCTCAGCGCATACAAGGCATACGGCAGCAATGCAGTAGAAAGAATAACAGAAAACCCATATATTCTCTGCTCAGATAAGGTAGGGCTTCGCTTCGAGCGAGCCGATGAAATTGCTATGTCCTTCCCTACTCAGGTTAAAGGTGTTTTCCGTCAGAGAGCAGGCATAATCCATATTTTAAAGCACAATCTTCGCAACGGTCACACCTGCCTGCCGAGAGCTAAAATAATCGCTCCCGCGGCAGAGCTTTTAGGCATAGAGTGTGACGAGGTGCGCACAGTTATCGATGAGCTTATTGAAGATAAAGAAATAGTGGAAGATTTTATCGACGACAAGAGCTATCTGTTTCTACCCTATGAATATTACGACGAAAAAGCTATTGCCGACAGAATTAAGGTTATGCTTCGTTTTCCGCCGGCATCGGGCAGAGCTCTCGACAAAGATATAGAAAACATAGAAAAAGAAAAAGGCATAGAGTTTGAAGAAAAGCAAAAACTCGCCATTACTACTGCAATAACAAAGGGACTTCTTGTGCTCACGGGCGGCCCCGGCACCGGTAAAACAACCACCCTCAACGGCATACTCTCTATCTTTGAAAAAAGAAAACTCAGAGTGCTTTTAGCCGCACCTACAGGCAGAGCCGCAATGCGAATGAGCGAGGTTACAGGCAGACAGGCAAAAACAATTCACAGACTTCTCGAAACCGAGTGGTCAGACGGTGACAGACAGATTTTCACCCGAAATATAGAAAATCCCCTGGAAGCTGATGCAGTTATTGTTGACGAGCTTTCAATGGTAGACACTCACCTTTTTGCGGCACTGCTCAATGCTTTGCCCCTCGGTTGCCGCCTTGTTATGGTAGGCGACTCAGACCAGTTACCACCCGTTGGTGCAGGCAATGTTTTGCAGGATATTATTGCCTCAGAGCTTTTGCCTACGGTTTGTCTGACTCAGGTTTTCCGTCAGGCTATGGAAAGCCTTATTGTTACCAACGCCCACAAAATTGTCGGTGGGGAATATCCCACCCTCGATGTGACAGATAAGGACTTCTTTTTCCTTTCAAGAGGCGATGTGGCATCCACTGCCGACACTGTTACAGAGCTTTACACCAACCGCCTGCCAAAAGCATACGGCTATGACCCTCTGACGGATATTCAGATTATATGCCCCTCAAGAAAGGGTATGACGGGCACTGTGAGCCTTAACACAGCCTTGCAGAGAATCCTCAACCCACCCTCACCCGACAAAGAAGATATGGAAAGAGGCAGTAAGCTTTTCCGCGAGGGCGATAAGGTTATGCAGATTAAAAACAACTACGACATTATCTGGACAAAAGGCAAAGAGGTTTCAAGCGGCATTTTTAACGGCGATATCGGCAGAATTATCGCCATAAACCACAACGCATCTTTTATGAAGATAGACTTCGACGGCAGAATTTCTCTTTATCCCTTTGACAATGTCGGCGAGCTCGAATTAGCTTACGCTATAACCGTGCATAAAAGTCAGGGCAGTGAATTTGATGCGGTTATTATGCCCGTGTGCAATGTTATCCCCCAGCTGAGTTACCGCAATCTTTTGTACACTGCCGTAACAAGAGCCAAGAACCGTCTGATTTTAGTGGGCACAAAACAGCAGGTGAAAGAAATGGTTGACAACGATAAAAAAACAAGACGATATTCATTTTTAAAGCATTTGCTTTTAAAGGACTGATATGAAATTAAAACGTATTATATCTTGGATTTTCTTCCCCGAAAAATGTGAAATATGCGGTGAAATCAAGCCGTTTCTCAAGTCTTATTGCCCAAAATGCGGTCTTGATACAAAGGTAATAGGTGATTCCGCCTGCCCTGACTGCGGCCACGAAAAGTGTATGTGCCACACTGATGCATACACCGCACTGCCGCATTTTTCGGCAGTGTACTATTATGAGGGTCAGATTAAGAGAAGTCTGTTGAAATTTAAATTTTATTCTGACAGTTCCTATGCTGATATTTTCGGAAAAGCTATGGCAAAAAGATTCAAAGAGCTTTACGGCAACAGTGAATTTGATGCAGTCTGTTTTGTGCCTATGACAAACAGCGCAGAAAGAAAAAGAGGCTATAATCAAAGCGAGCTTTTAGCTGCAAAGGTTGCCGACGAGCTTAATTTACCCGTTGTGTCTTGTCTTGAAAAGCTCAGAAACTCACCCAAACAGAAAGACCTCACAGCTGCAGAAAGAACAGAAAACATAAAAGGCTCTTTCGGCATAACAAACAAAACAAAGATTAAAGGCAAAACCATTATTCTTTGCGATGACATTAAAACAACGGGTGCAACTCTCAGAGAGTGCAGTGATATGCTTTTTAATGCGGGTGCAAAAGATATTTATTGTCTGTGTCTCGCTCTGACCCCATATCACATCAGCACCGATATATTTTGACAGTATTTCTTTGCCACTTGACAAAGAATATAAAAGCAAGTAGAATTAATTTTGAAATATAAATCAAAGGAAGTGAAAATAATGCCGGGACTTAATATTGCAATAGATTTAGGCACAAGCTCTGTCACAGCTTTTGTGCAGGGTAAAGGCATTATTTTTTCTGAAAGCACTGCTATTTGTTATGATGCCTATGACGATGAAGTTATATGTGTCGGCAACAGTGCGGGCGAAATGTTTGAGAAAACTCCCGAGTCACTGATACTCAAAAGACCTATAGTTGACGGCATCATTTCAGATTTCACATCAACTGTGAAAATTCTCTCTCACTTCATTGACAAGCTCTGCAAAAACAGTGTTTTCCGCCCTAACGTTATCATCAGTGCGCCAAGCGGTGTTACTTTTCTTGAAAGAAAGGCTATTGTTGAAGCCGCTTGCTCTGCAGGCGCAGGTAAGGTTTATGTTACCGATGAGCCGGTTATCTCTGCTCTCGGTGCAGGGCTTACTATCGATAATCCCCACGGTGTTATGGTGCTCGACCTGGGTGCAGGCTCGGCTGATATTGCGGTTATTACTATGGGTACTGTGGCCTATTGCAACTCACTTCGTATGGGCGGCGACAAAATGGACGAAGCCATTTTGCAATATGTCAGAAAGAATAAAAACATTGACATCGGTCTTGCCACTGCAAAAAAAATCAAGCACACAGTCGGCTGTGCCCAGACAAGAAGCGAAGAACTCGTTATCTTTTGCGTGGGCAAAGACCATATCACGGGTATGCCAAGAAATTTCGAAATCAGCTCAAACGAAATATACGAAGCTTTTAAAGATATCATAGAAGAAATCTTCAAGGGTATTGTTTATGTTCTTGAGCAGGTACCGCCCGAGCTTTATTCCGATATATGCAGTGAGGGTATTTTGCTCACAGGCGGTCTTGCAAGATTGCCGGGGCTTGATAAGGCGCTGAGCGAAAAGCTGACCATAAAGGTTACTCGTGCAGCTGACCCTGAGCACTGCGCAGCAAAGGGTGCAGGCTATATGCTTAAAAATATGAAAAAACTCGAAGATCACGGCTACAATTTCAGAAGCAAAGAAACAGTTGAATAAAATCAGCGCGTTTTTAATCTCTCGTCTTCCTCTTTGAGGGAGATGTCACGAAGTGACAGAGGGAGTATTTGCGCG
This sequence comes from Acutalibacteraceae bacterium, assembly GCA_045660525.1. Taxonomy (GTDB): domain Bacteria; phylum Bacillota; class Clostridia; order Oscillospirales; family Acutalibacteraceae; genus UBA6857. Next base: position 6,142 of record JAZRDY010000164.1, read on the forward strand.
CCAGCAAAAGTAACGCCCCGCGGCGAGCGATAAAAAGCAAGGCAGAGAATTTAATCTCTGCCTTTAATTTATTGCACTTCATATTTACTTTTAAAATCTGCGCCGAATCTTACACTCTCATCCATATTCTCCACGGCATCGCGATAAATATCAATCATGGCTTCATTGCCGGTGTAATCCTCAGCCTTGCATAGATATATATTATGTACAGTGCCGAAACTTCCTATGTTAAGCTCACCGTCTTCATCGGCACTGCAAAGGAAGATATAGCACTCCCCTGCATCGGGCAGTCGGTCGCTATCAAGCATAGATACCCAATCACCAAAGAAAGCTCCTCTTTTGCCAAAAGCCTCAACGCCGTCGTGCTTTTTCATCGGTATATCTCTGTTTGTTATAAGCTCACCCTTGATATTTTCCAACACTCTTATCTCGTACTGCGTAAAAGGCTGAGCATCCAGATCAAAGCCATCATAAATTTCTACACCGGTGTACCCCGTACCGACAACTTTTTTAACCTCGGCAACAAACACATAGTCTGAAAAACCTGCGACTTTTCTTTTATCGCTTATGTCAAACGCCCAATCGACACAGACTACAGGTCTTTTATATTCGCTGTTGATAACACTTATAGGGTCTTTTAGCGGGAAAATTTTGCTTTCAAGTTTGTCTTTGTAAAGTTCAGCAAATAATTTGCCTGCCACGAATAAAACCAGCAGTACGCCAACTATTGTAACGGTTGTAAGTACAATCTTTTTACTTTTCTTCATACAGCACCCTCCTTTTGGGCTTTCACTATATTAGATAGTTTCAAAGGGTGTTTTGTTGCAAAGGAAATTATTCTTTTGAAAAAGCATAATAAATATCGTCGGTATAAACATTATGCTCATTTTTATCGTGGTGGGAGTACCACACCTGAGCAAAGAAGGGATTATGCTTTGCAATTTCATCATAATTCCAGGGCATCGGCAGACACTCGGGGCACCAATGACCGCCCTTTAAAACAAGGTTAGGAGACATTTCAAATTCGTGTCCGCAGTGACATTGCCACTTTATAGGCTCATACATATCCTTACCCAGCTTTTTGCTGACACACTTACCACCTCTGAACTCAGCCGCTTTCTGCATATCTGCAATTTTAAGCTTATGGAACGGTTTGGTTTCATCGTATCCGTGGTCGAGATATTGCATCTCGTTTTTATCGGGTATAATGACCTCGAAATCCTTCCAGCTCTTAGGTATTGCTCTGTATTTATCAATAGAGCCGTAAAAGGCGGTTATCCTGTCTTTTATGCCGTTATCAATCCAGGCTTTTGTGCCGTAAAGCGGAGTGTTTACAATGGGACCCATCATATACTTTTTCAGCATATTAAGAGGCGCTATGGGAGTAAATCTGTAAAGCGCAGGGGTCTTTTTAGACAGCATCTTGAAATAGTCCTTGATAGGGATATTATATCTGAACTTAAGATAATTTTCAAGCTCATCGGCATCTGTATACCACTGACCGTGGAAATTCTGCAGAATAAACCAGTTGGGATCAAAGAGCTTTTTGGGCACATCCTTACCGCGCATACCAATGGCATTGAGCAGCATAACCTCAAACTCATAGTTTGTTATGCGGTATTCGGGACCCGAACTGATATTATAAAATCTGCGCCAGAATTCTTCGGGCACTGTATCGTTGCAAACCTTAGCGCACAATCTGCCGCTGTCTTCAACCGTTGCCCATTCCAACACGCCGTTTATAGGTACGTGATACATAATCGGATCTATATTTTTGAGTATATCGGGATAAAGTATGCCCGTCTGGCGAAGTGAAACCCAATATCTCAGACCTGAATCGGCAAGAATTCTTTCAGCTATGGTCTTGCTGATAGCATAGTGGTCATATACACTTATCTGTATCGGGTCGCCTGTTCTGCCCCAATGAGTAGGATAATTTCGGTCACCTGTCTGTGCAACAGTACCGATATAAACAACCTTTATGCTGTCGGGATCAGGCTGTGCTTTGACGGCTCTGACTATGTTTTCCATAGCCGTAATATTTACAAACAAGGTCTTTTTAGGGTAATAGTCAGCCGCAGGTGAAACCATACCGCCAACGTGAAGCACATAGTCTGCACCCGTTACACATTCAAGAACATCTTCATAAACCGTCAGATCACCGAAAACAATTTTGATATCCTGATAGTCCTTGAAAAGTCTGTCCGCTTTCTCCTTTTCTGTGGGCAAAACAAGCAGAACTATATTATACATATTTCTCCTTTGATAAAGCTCTTTAAAAGCCTGATAGCCCATATTACCTGTTGCGCCTGTTAAAAATACTGTTTTCTTCATATTGTCACATCCTTTGAGTTAAATTTTTCCTTTTACAATTTAATTATATAAGCTAAAACTCAAACGCAGATTAAGATATTTTTAACTAAAATCCAACATAAATAATGAATTTTATTAACATTTATTTAAGCAAAGCAACAACGTAGACACCTGTGTTTTTTAAATCCACACGTAGATTTTAACCTGTTGGTTTTATAGCAAAAAATAAAAAGATGCTCAAGGATATATCTCCAAGCATCTTTTTTCAATTATTTATAAAGGGAACTAATTTCCTGAGCTTTCTTTTTAACCTGATCGCGAAGGCTCTTAGGCTCCACAACCTCAATCTTATCGCCAAACTGCATTATCCACGAAACCAAACCGTCGCTTACAACACACTTGGTAGTAAGCAGAAATCTGTCTTCACTGTTGCCGACTTTAATTGAAGTGTCGTTACCGAAACGGTCGAGAATTTCTTCTAAAATAGAGCTATCGCAAGAGGCTTCAAGAGTCTGGGTGTCACCGCTGAACATATTGAAAATCTTGCCTGAATAATCGGCAGAGTCAAAATAGTTTTTATAGGGTGAAACCTCACTGAATTTTCTTGCTTTTTCTTCGGCAATTTCAACCTTTTTCATTCGGTCAATACGGGTATGCATCAGGTTGTCGTACTTCTGATTGTTACCTATAAGATAATAGTGGTCATTGCTCCATATCATAGCATATGGGCTGACGCAAAACTCTTTTTCTTCTGTGGTAACACTGCCGTTTTCTATATCAAGATGTCGTTTGCTGTAAATGAAATTTACTCTTTTACCGGACTGAATGGCTCTGCTGATAATGTCGATATTATAATAAATTTCTTCATTGAGGCACTTGTGTCTTTTTTCGATATAGACCTGTCGTTCCAGCATAGTAGCCTGAGACTTACTGCAAAG
>JAZRDY010000165.1:0-10798 GCA_045660525.1 Acutalibacteraceae bacterium
TTTATCATAGCTCTTGAGCTTACATTCGAGAGCCATAGGAAGCTCTTTGAAAATCGGCGCATTGACAAACTCGCTTTTTTCTACAGTCCAGTTGCATTTCGCAATCTTATCGGGCACATCACAGCCGGAAACGATACCGACATAATCGGCTGCCACAAGATTGTTTTTATCTGCAATGCTGACGGTGAAAGCGCCGGTCTTTACAACGTTTTCGGCTGTTTTATGCTCGTCGCTGACACAGATAGAAATCTCTGTCTCTTCACTGATACCGCCCCAGGCAGCGTTCATTGCATTGGGAATGCCCTTTTCATCGTAAGTGCCGATAATGAGTACGGGCATAGGATAAAGTATAGCTTTTGCACCAAGATTTTTTCTCATAGTATTTTCTCCTAAAAAAAGTTCACTATTATTTTATCACAAAGTTTCCGTCAATGCAATAAGATATAAATTCATTGCAATTTATACTTGTAAAAAGTAATCATATATTGTATAATAGACAAAATATGCAAATTCAGGAAGAGGTAATATATTATGATGTTGACTCCGGAAATTAAAACAGCTTTTGAATCTTTTGGCACCAATGGAGAAATCGTAAGCATTCAGCAGATTACTGCAGGTCTTATCAATGCTACATATCTTATCGAAACTCAGAATAAAGAAAAATATATCCTTCAGAAAATCAATACTTTTGTTTTTAAGAACCCTGCCGAACTTATGGAAAACATCGTGGGTGTAACAAAGTACCTTGCTGAAAATATCAGCAAAAACGGCGGTGACCCCAAGAGAGAGACTCTCAACTTTGTGCAGAACACCAACGGTAAGTATTTCTATCTCGACAATGAGGGCGGCGCTTGGCGTATGTATATTTATGTCGATGATGCTTTTACATACAATAAAGCCGAAAGCGGAGAAACCTTAAAGAGCGCAGGCGAATCCTTCGGTCGCTTTATGAAGCTTCTTGATGGTTATGCTGCAGATACTCTTCACGAAACTATCGTTAACTTCCACAACACTCCCTCAAGATATCAGGACTTCCTTAAGGCTGTTGAAGCTGATGTCAAGGGCAGAAAGGCTGAAGTGGAAGCTGAAATCAAGTTCGTAACCGACAGAGAAGCTGACACAAGAAAGCTCACAGATCTTCTCGCTAAGGGTGAAATTCCCCTGAGAGTTACACATAACGATACAAAGCTCAATAACGTACTCTTTGACAAAGCAACAAATAAGAGCATCTGCGTTATCGACCTTGACACAATTATGCCCGGTCTTGCAGGCTATGATTTCGGCGACAGCATCCGTTCAGGTGCTAATGCTGCCAACGAAGACGAAGCCGACTTATCAAAGGTGTTTGTAAATCTCGAATTCTTTGAAAATTATGTTGACGGTTATCTCAGCCAGACAGCTGACAGTCTCAACGATGCTGAAATCGAAAATCTCGCATTTTCAGCTAAGCTTATGACATTCGAGTGCGGTATGCGCTTCCTTACAGACTATCTCAACGGTGACGTTTACTTCAGAACAACATATCCCGAGCACAATATCGTCAGAGCAAGAAATCAGTTCAAGCTCATTGAAGATATGGAAAAGAATATGGACAAGATGCAGGCCATAGTTATGAAGTATAAAGAAAAATACAGCAAATAAAAATTGCAAACAACAAAGCGGAGTAGATTTCTACTCCGCTTGATTTTTTATTCGGGCCAGATGATTTCAAGTCCGCTAAGGTCTCTGCCGTTATCTGTGGGGAACCACTTTTTACCGAGTGTAATATTTTCTTCCTTATTCTGCATTGTCACCTTGAGAAGTGAAGTGCAGTTGTAAAAGGCATACTCGTCAATCTGTGTAACTGCTTCGGGTATTGTAATCTCTTTAAGATTATAGCAATAAGAGAATGCATCTTTGCCGATGAATGTGAGAGTATCAGGCAGTGTGATTGCGCTGAGATTGCAACGGAAGAAAGCCTTTTCTTCGATTGATTTAAGAGTAGAGGGGAGAGTGATTTCTGTCAGTTCATAGCATTTATAAAAGGCTTTTGTTCTGATAGTCTCAACACCCTCAGGGATAGTATAAGAGATGAATTTCACTTCGTTGCCGTCGGCATCTGTTTCAGTCTGCACACAGAGTGCGGGCGGGTAGAAAAGCAGAGTTTTCATATCTTTAGTGTAAAGCACGCCGTCAACATCGCAGATATAAGGGTTGTTTTCATCAACATCAAACTCGATAAGTTTTCTGCTGTTGCCGAATGCCCAATCGTCGATATCTTTTACATTTTTTCCGATAGTTACTTTAACGGCATATTCCAGGTTAACTGCAGCAAATTCCGCTATTGCTGTTACGGGTACACCCTCGTAGTCATCGGGAATGACGATATTTCTTACAGCAGAATTATTTGGTACTGTGATAACCGTAGCTTCACCGTTTTCAATTTTGTAGTTTATACTTGTGTCGCCTGAAAGCAGGTCTATTTCTTCACCGCAGGATACGAATGAAAAACAGATAATCAGCACAAGACTTAAGGTTATAATAATTCTTTTCATTATGATACTACCTCCTCCTGAGCGGGTGCATTGCCCTCGGAATCAGCAAGGCGCTGTTTGAGCTCTGCAACGCACATATCGTGTTTTTCTTTGGTGAAGTTATAGAATATAAAGGGTACCGTTGCAATAGCATAACCGATAATAGCAAACCAGGTATGGATGCTGAATACGTTGCTGAGAATTTCTGAGTCGAAGAATACGTCCCAGTCTGAGGTGAAGCCGATTCTTTCAAGCAGGAAAGGTACAACATAACCTACTGCCATATTAAGAGGATTTGTGAACCAGGTGAATATACCTGAAATAGAGTCGCAACGTTCGCCGAATCTCCACTGATGATAAATCTGAACATCGGCATTGATGCCCTGAGTGATACCTGAATCAACAGGCTGAATAGTATTTCTCAGGAATGTTGCAATGATGAAAATGACGATGTTTTCTGTCTTGATTGCAAGAAGCACACCAAAAATTGAAAGAATAGTTGCAACACGTGAAATGAGAAGCACGTTTCTCTTTTGAAAATGCTTTGTCAGGAATACACAAAGCAGGTTGCCTGCAGTCATACCGACAACAACAATGTTTGCCGCAACACCCGAAAACCATTCCATTCTTAATGAATACACAAACCACCAGGAAAGAAGATTGTTGAGAAGCCAATGCCACTGTGAGAAAACATTTGCAATATTGATCATCCAAAGATATTTGTTTTTGAGGGCGTTTTTCGCACCTTTGAAAAATTCAACCTTTTTACGGGTATCAATATCTTCCTCAATAACTCTTTCCTTGCAGAAAAGAGCAGCCATACCGATAATAGCGCCGACAAAAGCAAATATAGGCACGAATACTCTATAGGTTTTGATGTTGAGATAACCGCCGGTGAGGCTGATGAGAATGGGGAAGAACAGATTGATAATTGAGGGGAATAAGCCTGTGATAATGGGTACGATTGAGAAAAGCTTCTGTCTTTCCTGGGAGTTGGGAGTCATAAATGAAATAAGACCGCCGACGTTGTTGAAGTTGTTGAAGAAGAAGCTCATAAAGGTGAATGCAAAATGCAAAATAGTCAGCTTTGTAGCGTGGGGAAGATTCTGCACGGGAAGATATGGGATAATAGAAATAAGTATCGCTGACGGTATTGCACAACCTGCAACAAAAGGTTTGAGACGACCGTACTTGGCACAGAAAACGCGTCTGATAAACCAGGTGATGTAGTTAGTCACACCGCCAAGGAAAAGAATATTACCTGTAATCTGAGGCAGACCCATCATAATACCCTCAAAGGTATTGACGGGAATAAAATAACAAGCAAGTCCTACTAAAATCTGACCGAGATAAGATGCGTGTGCAAATTTCTTCATGCCCGGAGAGAGGCGGCCGTGATTTTCGTATATCAGCATATTCGCAGGATTAATGAATAAAAGAATATAGCCGATGATAGTGCTGACAAGGTTTATCATATAGAAATCCATAGCGGGAATTTCCATAATAGCACCGCAAAAATACGCTGTTGAGAATGTTACAATATTTGACGCGGTAATAAATATGTATGTACCGCCCTGAGATGCTGTGTAAGCAGCCATTTCTTTAAGTGAGAGATATTCGCCTTCGCCAGGTGTGTTCCAATGCGTTTTGACATATGAGGGCACACCTTTGACTTTAGTTAAGATTTGAGAAATATTCATATGTTTTCCTCCTCCTATTCTCATACAATTATATAGCTTTAATAGGATAAAATAAAGGAAAATTTATTACTAAAAAAATTTTTGTCGATTTGCCTATATAACAAAGCCTTAAATTGTTAAATCCGCTGAAAGATAATTCCCTCAGCGGATTTGCTTTTTATTTACTGCAATAATTTTTAATAGCTTCTCTTGCGTACTCTGCCGTTCCCTTGCCGTATTTATCTATATTTTCTCTGAATCGATCATCAAAAACATACATATCGCCAAGACCCGAGAGAATTTCTTTAGTGCAGGTGTAGAAGTTTTCAGTTATATATGCCTGAAGTTTTTTTGCGATAGCTGCTGCTTCATTACTGTCAGCAGCAAAACCGTCTTTTTTTACCTGAGCAAACTCACCGAATACAGCCATAAGACCCTCGTTTACATCATTCCATTTGTTGGCTGAGTACTCTGCCGTTTTTTCGCGGGACTCTTTATAAGCCTGAGTATGACCCCATTTTTCTTTTACTTCCTTTTCATAGGAGTTCTTTGCACTTTCGTATTCCTTATTATTTAAAGATTTCATATCGAATTCACCTTTCTCGGCTTTATCAAGAGCTAAAATCAATCTGTCAAGCCGACTCTTTTTAAGTAACAGAAGTTCTTTTTGCTTCCTGTAAGCCTCTTTTTTATTGTAATCGGGAGAGGAGAGAATATCTTTGATGCTTTTCAGTGAAAAATCCAACTCTCGCAGAAATATTATTTCAAACATTCTTTCTGCACTTTCGTTGTTGTAATATCGATAACCGTTATCTTTGTCTGTGATGGCTGGTTTTAGCAGACCTATTTCATCATAATAGTGAAGCGTGCGCACGCTTACTCCTGTAAAATCTGCAAACTCTTTTATATGCATTTTCATTTTCTCACCTCTGATATGAGTATATACTATAACGTAAGGTGAGAGTCAAGGCTTTTTATAAAAAAATATAGCATTTATTTTAATAACACACAGTTATCACATTGTGTTTATAAAAATCTAAAATTCAATTTTAATTAAAATAGTTGACAATTGCGACACTATTAATTATAATATAAGCATAAATGGTGTAATAGCACCAAAATTCAAGGAGGAGATTCCAATGAGAAAAATAGTTTCAATAGTTTTAGCTGTTTTAATGCTCTTTAGTGTTATGGCAGTTTCTGCGTCAGCAGAAGTTGTTTGTTGTGATAATCACAAAGCAGAAGGCAACTGTCACTGTTGCATCAATTGTCCTAAGCTCACATTAGGTTATGTTACACCTTGTGCAAAAGAGTATAGAGACGGTGAATACGTAATCAAAGATGAGTTTTGTTGCACTGCTTGCAAAGGCGTTATCGACAACAACCTTAAGTGCGGTTGTAAATGTGATTGTTGCGTGTTAAACGATGACGGCACAATCGGCTTAGATGGCACACTTTTCGGTGACCTTTGGAACGAATGGTGGGACGAAGAAGCTCAGGGTGCATTCGTTGACGGCTTCCAGGGCGTTTTAGCTCGTATCGCAGCTGTATTCGACAGAATTTTTGATGCAATCTTCGAGTTCTTAAGACTTGACGAAATTCTTCCCGGTGCTCGTGGCTGATAATTAAAAATTAAAGGCTGTCTTATGACAGCCTTTTAATTTTTATGCAAACGAAAAAATATGAAATAATTTTGAATAAACTATTGACTTTTATCTTTAGCTATTATATAATTGAATCATGTTAAAGGGCAATCCTTTGATAAATATACATAACGGAGGAAAATACAATGACAGCAGCAGAAATCTTTGCAAAGATCGAAGAAGTATGGGCAGCATTCTGGAACTACATCCTTGGTGTTCTCAAATATTGGGAAGAGAAATAAGCTAAATAATCTTAATTGATTTAAACAATTGTTTAAAAAGAAAAGGGCACCTTGGGTGGCTTTTTCTTTTTTTATAAGCTAAGCTTAATAATGAAATATGAAATAATTTTGAATAAACTATTGACATTTATTTCTGTATGTTATATAATGAGACTATATTAAAGGGATACCTTTGATAAATCTATATTAGGAGGAACCTATAATGAATTTTGACGCTTTCAAAGATATGTATGCTATGCTTTGGGAATTCATCTACAAGCTCTTCGAAATTTTCGGTGTAGAACTCAAGAATCCCTATGAGGCATAATTTTTAACAATCGCGATTAAACAATTGTTTAATAAATAAAACCTGTCCTTAACTGGGCAGGTTTTATTTTTGTGAAAGCTCTGTGTAATATAGGTGCACAAATAGTTAATTTTATTTATATTGTGTTGACAAAAAACAATTTGCATACTAAAATAAGCATAAAGAACATTTCAAAAAATAAAGGAGGATTAGGCTATGGATCTTTGGGGTTGGATTTACAAAACATTTGCAATCGACCATCTTATTGAGCTTTTTAATATTTTAAAGGCGTTATTTGCTTAAGAACCAAAAAATATATGATTTTTAAATTGTTGAAATAATCCACCTGACATCGGTCAGGTGGATTATTTTTATAAAAATAGTGTCGGCGTTAACTGCTCCGCCTGTTTTTTTTATTTTTCAGCACTTGCTCTTCTTACATAGTTCTTAAAGAATATGAGAGCATTTTCCATCAGGTCGATAGGCAATCTTTCATTTGTACCGTGAGCACAACGAAGAAGCTCTGTTGTCAGCTCAAAGGGAGCATAACGATATATGTTATCGCAGATAGGCTCATAGTTATAAGCATCTGTACCGCCCATAACAAGATAGGGAGCAACAATTGCATTAGGCTGAATTGCCTTTGTTACATCGCGGATAATACTGTAAGCTCTTGAATCTGTTGATGAGAATTTTGAAGCTTCTTTTGAGTTGAGCACATTGATTTCGATATCTTTGTCTTTACAAGCGCTTCTGATGTGGTCAACGAGATCTTGTTTTGTGGTACCGGGCATAGCTCTGAAGTTAACTGTGATAGCCGCTCTCTGAGGAAGTACGTTAGCCGCGGGACTACCCTGAGCCATTGTTACGGCGGTTGTGGTGCGTACAAGACAAGCGGCAAAAGGAATCTTCTTAGCTACCTCAAGGATAACGGGGTGAAGAAGAGGCATATTGCAGGTGATGAGTCTTACGGGGTAACTACATTCTCTGCCGATAGCATCAAAGAGACTCTTCATATTTGCATTAAGAGAAGCCTTGAACTGATTCTTTTCGAGAGCCTTGATAACGTCAGCAATTTCGCCGAGGGCATTGTGTACGGGAGGCTGTGATGAGTGACCGCCTTTTGCATTAACAACAACCTCAATGTCTGAATAGCCTTTTTCTGCAACACCTACACCTGCGAGGAATTTGTTATCAAGAACGCCGGGTACGTTGAGAGGAATCATTGCGCCGCCCTCGTCAATCACACTTTCAAGAGTAATACCTCTGTTTTTGAGGGTCATCATAAGATCGTGTGCACCGTTTTCTGCATTTGCAACAACTTCTTCGTTATCGCCAAAGAGAAGATATACATCTCTTTCGGGCACAAAGCCGTCCTCTAAAAGAGCTTCAACAGATTCCATAACAGCGATAAGGTGATTTTTCATATCTACTGCACCGCGGCCCCAGATAAATTCACCGTCATCATAACCGCTGAATGCATCGTGTACCCAATCATCTTCTGTGCCTGATGAAACAGGAACTACATCCTGATGAGCAAGCAGAGCGATAGGCTGAAGATCGCTTCTTGTACCCTTCCAGCGATAGAGAAGGTTGGCAGGGGGCACAATCTCTTTTTCAAGGTTTTTAGCTATAAGCGGATAAGCTTCGTCGAGGAACTTGTGGAACTTCTCAAATTCTGCCCAATCAACTCTTTCGCTTTCTCTGTATGAAATAGTTTTGAACTGAATAGCCTTTGAAAGATTATCACGATAGCGCTGAACGTTTATATCTTCTTTCGGAAGAGGTTCAGCTGCATATTTTTTAGGAGTATAAAGTGCAGCGTGTACTGCATTTCCTACAGCGGCAGCGGCAATAGCGGCGCCGATTACAGTGCGTTTCTTCATAATGATTCAAGCTCGTTTTCATTATAGTATACACATTAATTATATACTCTTTTGCTTAAAAGTCAACAATATTTCATACTATTAAAAACAAAAGGTTGACATATGGGAGCATAAAGTGATAAAATAGCAAAGATGAATTTTTGGAGGTATAACATTATGATGCCAAAAGGTATGATTAAAGCAATCTGCATAGTTATGGCAGCACTTATGATACTCAGTGTTGTTGCTGTATTACTTCAGGTTATTGCTGTTGATGAGGCTATGGTTCCTCTTATGGTACCTGCAACAGGTGATAATGACAGCGACTATCTTATTCCTGCAGGTTTGGGTGTTGCAGCACTGCTTGCTATAGTGATCTGTTTAGTGTTGCCGAAACTTAAGAAAAAATAAGCTTTTATGCAACCGGGATTAAATCCCGGTTGTTTCTTTATATACAGAACTATGTGTTATGTAGCATTTGTAATAATGGTGTTGTAATAACCTGTGAACTATGTTAAAATATTACAATAGAAAATATTATTTAGGAGATGGTAAGAATGAAAAAAATTATTGCATTTTTAATTGCTATTATTATGATAGCTGGTTGTTGCTTTGCGGCAATGGCTTCTGATAGCATCGTTGAGGATGTTACAGATTATCCGATTATTTTTGTTCCGGGTTTTGCAACATCAAATCTTTATTATTACGACGAAAACGGAGTGGAACAGCCTATATGGGGCACTGACCCTCTCGGTCAGATAACAAGCGGTTCAAATTCTGAACGAGCAAAAATTCTTGCAGCTGCAGCTGCCGAGTTTCTCGCAACAGGTGAAGCAGACACCCTTGCAAAAGAACTCAATGTCGGATTTAAAAATATTTTTGCAAAGTTTGCCTGCACTGCCGACGGCAGACCCGTATGTGAGGCTCATAACTTTGTCAATGCTCCCGCCGAGACAAACTATAAATATCTCACTGAGACTTATCCCGACGGCGAATATCAGTCAGAAACTGAAATTGCAAAAGCCTTAGGTGAAGAAATCGGTCTTGAAAACATCTTTGTTTTCCATCTTGATTTCCGTCTTGGGGTTGTTGAGCTTGCAGGTCAGCTCAGAGAATATATCGACGATGTAATTGATTATTGCAACGAAAACCGCAGTGAAAAAGATAAAATCGACAAAGTCAATCTCTACGGCCTTTCACACGGCGGTCAGATTTCAGGCACATATCTCACTCTTTACGGTCACGAGGGCAAGGTGCATAATGCAGCACTTCTTATGCCTGCATTAAATGGTGCTGCCCTTGCATATGATGTTTTCGGCGGTGGTGAGAACTTCTCAGATAAAGTTCTTCTTGAATTCCTTGAGCACGGCCTGGTTGTTGAAGAAGAATTTGACATTATCTTTGAAGCCATCGAACTCGGTTTTATAACTGAACTTTTCAAAGAATTGGTTAAGGAGTGTCTCGGTCACGTGAGATATTGGGGCAGCTTCTGGGATTTTATGCCATTGAGTGTATATGAAGAATACAAGGCAAATCACCTTGATCCCGTTGCAAGCGCAAAACTCATTGAGCAGAGCGATTATGTTCACTATGAAATTATGTCAACAGATGGCGAACACTACTATGCCAAGGGCTTTAAAAAAGCAGAAGAAGCCGGCACAAGAATATACATCATTGCAGGTTATGACATTCAGGGTGTAACCGGTATGGTTGAGAGCTCAGATGCTATTGTACCCATAGCATCAGCAACCGGTGCTACAGTAGCACCTTTCGGTCAGCGCTTTTCAGACGGTTATGCACAGAAAGTCGACACAGGTTTTTATCAGGTGTCACCCTCAATGACAGTTGATGCGTCAACATCATATCTTCCCGAAAGAACATGGTTTATCGAAAAAGGCTATCACGGTATGGCTCTTCAGGATGAATATACAATTTCACTGCTTTATAAGTTGCTTTTAAACGGCGGTGAAGCTTATGATGTGCATAACCTTGAAGAACAGGGCTATACACAGTTCCATACCACAACAAACCCTGCACATATTCTTTTTGCTGAGTTTAACAACAGCAAGGAAGGATATCTCTCATCGGCAGATACAGAGATTGTTGTAACAAATATTTCTTGCGACAGCATCGTCACAGTCAGTGCTGTTAATGTAAAGGGTGCAGATTTCAGCTTTGAATTCTTCCCGTTTATTCTGAAACCCGGTCAGAGCAAGACATTCAAAATCGACGGCAGTGTACCGCAGGTTAGCCATAAGAATATTGAAGTTGACATTACATACCTTTCAAATAAGATTACACCCGTCAGTCAGAGAAGTTTTGATTTTACAATTCTCAACGGTGAAAAAGTGCCTTATGACAGCGCAAAACCTCTTTGTGATGCCGATTATCCCGATGCTATTGATTCAGCAATGAATACAGCAATTTTCCAAAAGCTTGGAATGACTAAGATAACATCATATATTTATGATATCATCGCTCAGGTTATGAGATTTGCGACAAAATATCTGGCTTTTTGATTTTAAAAAATAACAATAAAATAAAAGTATAACACCTCACTTTCTGAGTCA
>JAZRDY010000166.1:0-26971 GCA_045660525.1 Acutalibacteraceae bacterium
ACCTTACATCTTACTTAAAAGTTTAAGTGCTTGTTTGATAAGCGACTGTACATCAAGTGAGGGGTCAAGCTTGCTGACAGCTACACTTGCATCAGACTGTGAGTAACCGAGCATTGTAAGAGCCGCAATAGCTTCGCTTGTGTTAGGCATTTCTGTTACAGCACCTATTCTGTCGGCGTTTTCAAATATCTCACCGTCGGGGATTACACTCTTGACCTTATCCTTAAGATCGAGGATAATTCGCTGTGCAATCTTCGGGCCGATACCACTCGCGCGGGTGATTGATTTTGCATCTTTGGTGGAAATTGCAAGGGCTATTTCGTCAACTGTCAGCTCTGAAAGAATTGCAAGAGCTGCTTTTGGGCCTACCCCATTAACGGTTATGAGCATCTTGAACCACTCAAGCTCATATTCGGTAGAAAAGCCGAAAAGGTCGAGAGCGTCTTCGCGTACATTGAGATGGGTATAAACTGTTGCCTCTGACTTGTCGTCGGGCAGATCATAAAGTGTAAATCGTGAAGTGTGGCACATAAAGCCTACACCGCCACAGTTTATTACGGCATAGTTTATACCCTTATTGATAACTTTGCCTGTGAGTGAGTAAAACACAGCTTATATCCCCTTTCTGATTCTTAAGTTGTTTGTCATAAGTGAGCCGCTTGCGTGGGCGTGGCAGATAGCCATAGCCAAAGCATCGGCTGTATCGTCGGGCTTGGGTACTTTTTCGAGAGCGAGGATTCTGCGGGTCATTTCCTGCACCTGTTTTTTTTCCGCTCTGCCGTAACCGACCACACTCTGCTTTACCTGCAAGGGAGTGTATTCATAGGCGGGTACGCCATTTTTCTGAGCGGCAAGCATTATTACGCCTCGCGCCTGGCTTACATCGATAACTGTTTTTGCATTGTTGTTGTAAAAGAGCTTTTCGATAGCCATTGCTTCGGGCTTATGTCGCTCAATTATAGCTGTAAGACCGTCGTAAATTTTTTCGAGTCTTATGTTAAAAGGTGTGCCCGCATCGGTTAAAATTGCGCCGTAATCGATAACGGAAAAGTGGTTGTTTTTATATTCAATCACCCCGTAACCCACAATTGCATAACCTGGGTCGATACCTAAGATAATCATGGCATACTACCTCACTGTAATAATCAATATATTATAGCACAAATTATAGCTTTGAGCAAGAGAAAAAGGCAGATTTTTCCGAATATTCCGCGGTGTTTTGCGGCTTTTAAGTGGGATGTGAAGGGAGGATGGGGGCTCAGGAAAATTCCTGCGGAATTTTTGAGAGACGCAGTCTCTCAGCTGCGCCTTCGGCGCAGCCCTGAGCCCCCGCCCCACCGTCAGCACAAACTAAAAAAAGAGCCGGCAAATGCCGACTCTCAGTTAACCTCGTCTGTCTTTTTATTGAATATTACAAACTTTGAAAATATATAGTTTAATATGACCACCACAAAACCGACAATGGCTTTAGCAACCATATTACCGCTGATTGCAATTACCGACAAGTCAAATGTCATATCTTTCATTCCGGCAAGATCCACGAGGGCAAATAAGCCTGCTTCTTCGATAACAAAAGAAGCTATTCTCGAAGCAAAAAACGATGAACCTTCCTTGAAAATTGTTTTCGCGCTCCAACTTTTGCTTTTAAAAACAAAAATCTTGTTTGTCACAAAAGCAAAAATTATACATATAAACCAAGCAATAACATTGGAAACGAGATATAAATCATCGCCCAGAATAATGTTAAACAGCTTATACGATGCAAAATTCACCACCGTGGTGCCCACACCGAAAATGCCGTAAATAATAAGCTCTTTATATTTAATTATCAGATTTTTGATTGTCTTCATAGGTTAAAATCTCTTTTGCAATAAATATTGGTCTGTCTTTGACCTGAGTGTGCACCTTGCCAAGATATGCACCGTTTATACCTTGACAGATGAGCACAAGGGAGCCCACAAAAAGTACCGCCGAAATTATACCGTAATACGGAACAAACAAGCCCAAAGCTCCAAGCAAAACTGATATTACAAGCAGAATTGCACCAAGATATAAAGGCAGTCTGAGAGGCTTATCCGTATAAGCCATAATGCCCTCCAGAGCATAGGAAATGAGCTTTTTAAGATTCCACTTGGTTTCTCCGTTTTCGCGGTCTCTGACCTGATAGGGTATAGAAACAGTGTTGTATCCTACCCAGGAAAATATACCTTTTGAAAAGCGGTGATATTCAGGCAGTGCAACGATAGTGTCAGCTACACTCTTTCTGAGGGTGCGGAAATCGCTAGCATCACTTATAAAGTCTATGCCCGACATCTTGCTTATAGTCTTGTAAAATGCGTGTTTGCCCTTAGAAAGAAGTTTACCCTCTTTTCTTTCGGCCTGATAAGCTGCAACCATATCGCAGACAGGGTCGCTGTCGAGTATCTTTGCCATTTCCACAACGTATTTCGGGTCCTGCTGCAAGTCAGCATCAATTATAGTGATATACTCACCCACCGCTTGAGTAAAGCCTGCATACATAGCAGCTTCCTTGCCAAAGTTACGTGAAAAATTAATCACCTTGATGCGGACATCTTTATTGTCAGCATATATCTCTCTTAACTTTTTAGGGGTCGTGTCTTTACTGCCATCGTTGACAAAAATAATCTCATAGGAGTCAGTATAGCCTTTCATGGCTTCTCTGGTCTCTTTAAGAAAATTTTCAACATTACCCTCTTCATTATAGCAGGGTACTATAAGGCTGTGCTTAACTGACATAGCAATTCTCCTTTAAGGTGAATTATTTTCCATCTCTTTCGCGTACTACAAATCTTGTCGGTGTGCCCTCAAGACCGAAAATCTCTCTGATCTGATTGTCAAGATAGCGCTGATAGCTATAGTGGAACAGCTCTTTATCATTGACAAAGCAGACAAACGTGGGTGGTCTTGTGGAAGCCTGAGTCATATAATAAATCTTGAGTCTCTTACCCTTGTCTGTGGGTGGCTGAACTCTTGCGGTAGCTGCTGCGAGAACATCGTTGAGCTTACCGGTTGAAATACGCATTGAGTTCTGCTCGTCAACAAACTTGATAAGCTCAAAGAGTCTGTCAAGGCGCTGACCTGTTTTAGCAGAAATAAAGATAATGGGAGCATAAGACATAAACGAAAAATCGTTCATAAGCTTCTTTCTGTAAGAGTCCATAGTCTTGCCGTCTTTTTCAAGGGCATCCCATTTATTTACGGCGATAATGCAAGCCTTGCCCATTTCGTGAGCAATACCCGCAACCTTACTGTCCTGCTCGGTAAAACCTTCAAGAGCATCTATCATAATAACGCATACACTTGCTCTTTCAACAGCCATTTTGGCTCTGATAACACTGTATTTTTCAATCTGATCCTCGACCTTGCTCTTACGTCTGAGACCTGCAGTATCGATGAACATAAACTCGCCGAATTCGTTGTTGATGAATGTATCGGTTGCATCGCGGGTGGTACCTGCAATGTTTGAAACGATAGCTCTTTCTTCGCCTGAAATTGCATTGATGAGTGAAGATTTGCCAACGTTAGGCTTACCGATAACTGCAACCTTGATAGTGCTGTCGTCGATTTCTTCTTCCTCTTCCTCAGGAAGATACTGCATAACTGCATCAAGAAGGTCACCTGTACCGTGGCCGTGAACTGATGAAACAGCAATGGGATCACCGAGACCTAAATTATAGAACTCGTAAAATTCCATTTCAGGTTCGCCGACCTTATCACACTTATTTACGCAAAGTACGATAGGCTTATTGCTCTTAAGAAGCATAGCCGCAACGTCTTCGTCAGTTGCAACAACACCTGAACGAAGGTCTGTAACGAGAATTATTACATCGGCAGAGTCGATAGCAAGCTGAGCCTGACGGCGCATCTGCTTTAAAATAATGTCGTCTGAGTGGGGTTCGATACCGCCTGTATCTATAAGAAGAAAATGACGGTTGAGCCATTCACAGTCACCGTAAATTCTGTCGCGGGTAACACCCGGTGTGTCATCGACAATTGACAGACGCTGACCTATAAGCTTGTTGAAAAGGGTAGACTTGCCGACATTGGGTCTGCCTACAATTGCAACGATTGGTCTTGCCATTTAATTCACCTTCCTTTTTTTATTATTGGCCCATAAATAAGCCGAAAAGACTGTCACCTGCACAGTCGCCTACCTTAACGGTGACACCGAGAGCTTCTTCCGCTTCCTCTACACTAACACTGTCAAGGAAAAGATCGCCCTCACTTCGAAGCATAACTGACGGTATCGCAAGGTACTTAGCCAAGGGTTTGTCTTTGAGCTGATTAACAAGGTCATTGCCCGTAATCAGACCTGCTACAGTTATACTGTGACCGAAAAAGTCGTTCTTTATTTCATAAACATCAATCTTGCTTTTATTATACTTGCTTTCAAAAATTTCTGCAAGCTCTTTTATAAGAGGATATGCCGCCACGCCCGTCGCCACACTAAGGTGACTTTCAGGGTCACTATCCTCGCAGTTTTCTATTTCAAAGAGAAATTCTTCCTTAAGTGAAGTCCACATACCCACGCCGTTTTCTATCTGGCAATAGGTTTCGTAATACTCCCCTTCAGGCAACTTTCTGCCTGACTTGAGATAAAATTCATCAGCAGCATAAACAAGTCTTGTGCCGTATTTTTCTCTGAATTTCTCGCCGTATTCGTTTACTATATCAATTACTTCGCTTGCAGTTTCTTTGGTGTATTCAGGCATATCAAAAAGTCCCTCGCGGTGCTTTGTCACACCTACAGGTACACAAGCGATGCTCTGAATATTTTCACCGAGCTCGCCTAATTTTTCCAGTGAATAGCGAAGCTCTTCACCGTCATTTATGCCCGGGCACAGCACAAGCTGAGTGTTGATAGCAATGCCGTTTTCAGCTAATCGATGAAGTACACTGAGACTTTCGCCTGCATTTTTGTTTTTCATCATCTTCACACGAAGTTCTTTATTCATAGTGTGAACACTGACATTGACGGGGCTGATGTGCATCTCGATAATCTTTTCGACATCGCGCTCACTGAGGTTAGTCAGAGTGATATAGTTACCGAAAAGAAACGACAATCTCGAGTCGTCATCTTTAAAATAAATAGACTCGCGAAGTCCCTTGGGATTTTGGTCTATAAAACAGAAAATACACTTATTTTTGCAGTGTCTTTCTTTATCCATAAGATATGTTTCAAAGCCAAGACCCAAATCTTCGTCCTCGCCTTTTTTTATCCACACAGCCTTGGTTTTACCGTCTCTTTCATAAACAACACTGATTTTGCTGTCTTTGGTATAAAACTGATAATCAAGAAAGTCTGTTATTTCGTGTCCTGATATTTTAAGCAAAGTATCCCCTGCTTTTATGCCTTTTTTGTCGGCAGGTGAAAACTTTATAACATCTTTAATTAAAACTGACATAAAATAACTCCTTTCCTGAAAATTATGAATTATGAATTGTAATATATATCAATGATAATTCCATATTAAAGTAAAAAACAGAGGTGGGAAAGCTAAACGCTTCTCCACCTCTCAAAGTTCCAAAGGCTTAGTCTTCGTCCTTAACAACAACCTGCTTACCTTTGTAATAGCCGCATTCGCCGCAAACCTTATGGGGTACAGTGTATGCACCGCACTGCTTGCATCTTACAAGTGTGGGAGCGTTAAGCTTCCATACATTTGAACGTCTCTTATCTCTTCTTGCCTTTGATACTCTTCTCTTTGGTACTGCCATCTTTCAGCACCTCCTTTTATAATATTAAAGTTAAACTTACTTATTCGTCCAAAAGACTAAGGAGTGCCTCGAAACGAGGATCGATGTCTTTTTTGCATTCGCACGGACCTTCATTTAAGTTTGCTCCGCACTTAGGGCAAAGACCTTTGCAATCATCATCGCAAAGAAACTTACTTGGCATAGCAAAATAAATGTCTTCTAAAGTGAGCTGTTTTATGTCAAGCTTCATATTTTCTGTGATGATAAACTCATCTGTTTCATCATTCTGAAGCTCTGATACCAGAATATGCTCAATGGGTACTTCCATATCATAAGTTACTCCCTCAGCACATCTGCTGCAGAAAACATCAAGACTGAAAGTTGCTACGGCATTTATAGACACAATCTCGGCAACGTTTTTGATTTCACCTTTGAGACAAACAGGTGTCGTGAATGGAAACACACCATCAATCTCTTCTTGGGAGAAGTCAAATTCAAAGTCGAGAGGTATCTCTGTGATACCGCCATTAAACAGGTTTTCAAGTTCAATAAACATAACTCACCTCATATTAACGAATAACATTATATATATCTATCTTCGATTTGTCAATAAAAAACTGCAAAATACTTTAAAAAATTTTAAATACTGCGCTATTTCCTGAAATATATGCCTTAAGGCTCAGATAAGCCCTGAAATTATTTTGTTTTCACCGAAAGCACCGCGGAATATGCGCCGTAATATATATCCTCACCTACAACGCGTACCGCCCTGACTTTAACCTTATAGGTCGTAGCTGACTTGCGGTTTGTAAATGTGATTGAGTTAGTATCTGTGGTGCTATAGGTCACATATTTGCCCTTGCTTGAGCTGTAAATTGATACCTCATAATATGTGGCACCTGTTACCTTTTTCCAGCTGAGATCAAAAGTTTTTGAAGCTATATTCGATGCCTTGAGACTTGTAACCTGCACGGGATTAGTGGCAAACTTAAATGCTGATGAAGCTGTGCCTGCCGTAATCTCTTTGCCGTCTTTCATATAGACACCTTTGACTTTGTAGCTGTAGGTCTTACCTGATGAAAGGCCTGTAACAGTGTAACTGAGCTTATCTGTTTTACCGATAATCTCGTTTTTCTTGGTACTTGATGAATAGCGGTAAACGTAATAATAATTTGCGCCGGGAGTCTGATTCCAGGAGATTTTGTGAGATGTTGTTGTCACATTGCTCACAGAGAGTTTTTCTACCTGAGCGGGTTTTGTGACGGCGCTGACAGAAGTCATAGATCCCTTTACGGTCGAAGTCGACAGTTTGATATAAGCTCTGATGTAAAACTCATATTCCGTACCTTCTGAAAGTCCCGTAACCTTATGAGATGTACCCGTTGATGTGCCGATCAACACATACTGACCGTCTTCAAGCAGATAAATATTATAGCTGTCGGCATTTTCGACCTCGCTCCAGGTAAACTTCACTGTCTGAGTGTAAACTGTGGCCCTGAAGTCTTTGACTTTAGCAGGAGTTGTTGATGCGATCACCTCTGATGAATATGCACTTTCAACCTTCTGCGAGCCTGATTTGTACTCTGCCGTAATCTTATAGGTATCTATCTGACCGTAATCGAGACCGCCTATGTGATAGCTGTTATTTGATACGGTTGCAACAAGCTCATAGCCGTCGTCAACAAGGCGGTAAACCTTATATGAAACCGCATCGTCTATCTTTGTCCAGGAAAGCTTATATGATGCTGATTTGACATCGGTGACCTTTATATTTTCGGGAACAGGATAATCTGTCATTGCCCCTGAAGGTTCACTGAAGTCGGAGTAAACTGTCTTGCCGTTTCTTTCGCCTATTGCTTTAACGGCAAAGGTGTATTGCTTGTTGTAATACTGAACTGTTACTGTTGCGTGAGAATCGTCGGTAACAACCTTTTCGACATATTTCTTTTTGCTGTCGGAATAAACATAAACAGCATATCTGTCTGCACTCGGGTTTTCCTGCCAGGAAAGTGTTACATTGTTACCTCTGACATTATCGACTGTCAGATCTTCAACAGTACCCAAAGCCGTTGTAAGCTTCAGACTGTCACTGCTCTCACCTGTCTGTGTCAGATAATAGCCCTGCGCCACAGCTGCGACCTTTATTTCATAGTCGCTGAATTCACTAAGGTCACCGAGAGTATAGACAACATCTTCTGTTTCGGCAATCACGGCGTATCCACCATCAATAAGCATATAAATGTTATAGTAACTTGCGCCCTGAGCATCATCCCAACTGAGCTTAACTTCATTGACCCCCACACTGTCACACTTGAGTGAAACAACCTTTTCGGGCAATGTCATAGCATTAACCGAAACCGAAACCTCCGATATGCTGCCACCTTTTACCGCTGCAACAGCATAAACCTTTTCTTCACCTGCCGGGAGATCTGTAACCGTGAAGCTGTTTGTTTTTGAGGTTGCAAGAAAACTTGCATTTTTACCTGCCATTGTGTAAATCTCATAGGAATCGGCACCTGCTGATTTATCCCACACAAGGGTGTATGAATCGGCTTTGACATTAATAACACCGAGATTTACCGGTATATCGGGAGCTTCTGCAAGAGTCACAGCATCAGAATATTCACCGTAAACCACATTACCGTCTTCGTCGCCATAAGCTCTTATATAATATCTGTCAAAATCAAGCGAATACTTATCTATAAGCATATTATTGCAGCCCTCAAGAGCATCTGCAATTTCCACATATTCTCCGTCGTCAACATTATAGCCGTAGATAATATATCCCGTGCAGTAATCGACCTCATCCCATGAAAATCTGACTTCACTGCCCACTGTTTCAGCTTTAAATGTTGTTATCTTATCAGGTGTCCATGATACGCCATCGGTAGCTGCATCAATTGTTGAACTGAGACTGTAAACACTGACAGCGGTCTTATCGAGCAGCGCCCTAACAGAAACTGTATGTCTAGCACCTTTTTTAAGAGCTGTGAAAGTCGCAGTAGGCTTTGTTGATGAAGTGTTGGTAATTATGTTACCTTTTTCATCGCATATGCCAAAGGCATATTTGCTTGCGCCTTCCATAGCATCGCAGGTAATTTTTATGCTTGTCTCACCTGAAGAAACTCTTAAATTCTGCGGTTTTGCAACAACATCATCAGACACCACATATTTAACAATGTCATATCTGCCCACTGAGTCATAGGCTGTGAGATAAACTGTGCCTTCGTTAAGGAATGTAACTGTATTTTTTGACGTTACCTTTGCTATGGCGCTGTTTGATGACACAAGACCCATTTCTGTTTCATTGCCAGCAAAATAGCCTATCTCCTGCTCGCCGATACCCACAGAAGTATAAGAGGTATATTCCACGAAATCTTCAGGCACATAGCCCGTATAGGTTTTTGAATCGTAGGTAAACTTAATTTCAACCCAATGAGGATATTTAAGCTGATTGATATAGTATTTTGAGTCGGTAAATGTCTTTGAAAGAATTCTGACTTCAAGACCCGTTGAAAGATAAATTACTTCACCGTTTTTATCGCAAAGCTGAGCATTGTTTGTTGACGGGCCCGTTCTGACTCTTGTTGAGCTTGTTGATATTTCGCCGTATTGCACAAGGCTGTCGGCATTGGATGCTTTCTGAATTTCCATATCCTCTGAGGGCATATTGTTGTAAACAGGAATAGAGAAAACATAGGTCTGATAAAGATTACCCGTTTTCGCATAAGCAGTATAGCTTGTATAACCCTGCGAGCAAGCACCCGTCAGGTTTGTCATATACTGATGAGTATAAAGCGAGCCTGTAGCCTTGTTGACATTGAACTTCTGAAGATAACCCGTATACTGACCCTTAGCGATATATTTTTCGACAATATACGCCGCGCCGCCCTTGATAGACTTTGCTGGAGTTGTCCAGGGCCTTTTATATGTTGTGCCGCTTGAAGCCCATTCAAGACCTCGGGTTATGGCACCGGTACCGTCGGTAGCACCTATGTTGTAGAAATTATATATGCCCGGATAAACCGAATGAGTACCCGAAACACTTGCACTGCCGTCTGCACCCACTTCATTTCTGATTTTTGATGCGAGATAGCAAGGGTTGACATTATATTCCTGACCTGCCTCGTAAATAACCTGAGCATAGGTCTTAGAGCTTGTCTTTTTATCTCCCTCAGCTGTATAGTAGGTAATTTTGCAATCAGACATAAATGTGCCCTTGAGAACACTTTCAACGTCTTCCATTGTTACGGCATCGCTGAAAGTCAGCTTTTCAAACTGAAATATTCCCTCTTCATTAAGGAAGTTTCTCGGGTCCATATAATATTCCACAGCAAGACGGTTTGCAACAACAAACCCTCCGTCTTTCTGTATGTATTTTCCTGTTTCCTGATTATAGTGACCTGATTCTTTACTTTTAAGGTTTTCGCTTGCGGCACTGTCACTGATAAGGTTTTTTGTACCCCACTGATTGTCTATAACAGTATCCCAGTTAAGATCTGTTTCAAAAGCCTCGAAAACCCAGTTGGGATATTTCTGATGAAGTTCTCGAAGATAAGGCTTATAGCTTTCGGGGAAATCCGCAATGCTTGCCTCGAAATCATCTGCTGTAAGACTTACTTCCAAACCATCTTCAACAGCGTAAGACATAAGACCTGCACCCGCAGATAAAACTATTGCGAGTGTAAGAGTTATTATAAGTAAAATCAGTCTGTTTTTACATCTGAACATAATTTCATTCCTTTGCTCGGAAAAATCCACTGTAATTTTATCAAAAAAAGTCAAATTTTGCAACATTATTATTACAATTTAAAACTTTGTTATTACAAATTTAATATTGAAAAACCACTGCATAGTGTATATAATAAAACGGAAAAGAGGTGATTTTGTGAAAATACCAAAGAATGCTCAAGTAATATTTCAGCTACTTCAAAAGGCAGGTTTTGAATGCTTTCTTGTGGGCGGATGCGTAAGAGATATGCTTATGGGCAAAGAGCCACACGATATTGATATCACAACCAATGCCGAGCCTGAAGAAACAAAGGCGGTCTTTTCAGATTTTCACACCCTCGATATCGGCATAAAGCACGGTACCATAACCGTTATGGTCAGCGGTGATCCCGTTGAAATTACCACCTACCGCACCGAAAGCGAATACACTGACGGCAGACACCCCGACAAGGTTATTTTCACAAAAAACATCCGCGATGATTTGTCACGCCGCGATTTCACCTGCAATGCTATTGCATATAACCCACGAGTCGGCATAGTCGACCCCTTTGGCGGAAGAGCCGACATTAAAAGCAAAACCCTTCGTTGCGTCGGCACTGCCGAAGAAAGATTCAGAGAAGATTCCTTGAGAATTCTTCGCGCTCTGAGGTTTGCGAGTGTCTTGGGTTTTGACATTGAAGATGCAACTGCAAAGGCTATGTATCAATGCCGTGAACTTATAAATATAGTCTCCCCCGAGAGAATTTTCACAGAAATCAGCAAGCTTCTCTGTGGCACTAATGCAGGTACAATCTTAGCTGAACACTCCGACATTTTAGCTGTAGTTCTACCTGAAATTAAAAGTATGAAAGGCTTCGAGCAGCACAATTTTCATCACATATATGATGTTCTCAATCACACTGCGAAAGTGGTTGACTCTATATCTCCTGTTGTAGATTTAAGGCTCGCTGCTCTGTTTCACGATTGCGGTAAACCCGACTGCTTCAGCCTTGATGAAAACGGTGTGGGACATTTCTATTCCCACGCGTCAATCTCTGCACACAAGGCAAAAGAAGCCTTGACAAGACTTCGCTGTGACAACGCCACAAGAGAAAAGGTGGTGAAGCTGGTTAAAATCCACGACACACCCATTGAGCCTGACATCAAGACCGTCAAGAAAAAGCTTCAGAAGTACGGTGAGGAGATATTCTTTGACCTGATAAAGCTTCAGCGAGCTGACAACAAAGGACTTGCACCTGAGTTTCTTTATCGGCAGGAAACCTATGACAAACTCGAAGAAATCGCAAGCCAGGTCATAGAGGAAAATCAGTGTTTTTCACTTAAAGATTTAGCCGTAAACGGCAGAGATATGATAGATCTCGGACTTAAGGGAAAAGACATCGGCACTGCCCTCAACGAGCTTTTAAAGGCGGTTATCGAAGAAAAGTGTCAGAATGGCAGAGAGTCGCTGTTGTCATATTATCACAACAATGTGAAATCTGTATAAAAAGATTAAGAGCAATATAAAAACACAGAGGATTAAGTTTCCTCTGTGTTTATGTTTTTTCGATGTCAGTAACGATTTTAGAATATTTATAATATGTCACATTATAACTGTGTTTCATTGTTTTCCCTTTAAGGTTGTTCTCATCTTGAAAAATGATAAATCTGTATTTTTTATCAGAATCGTCTTTGGCTTTCCAATAAAAATAACTATTATTTTTTATTTCCGTTCCAGGTACATATGTACCAAATAATTGCAACTCGGGCTTTCCGCAACCTTTTACAGTAACGGTCGTCTGCTTTTTTATTTTTATATCAAGTAAAATACAAATGTATTCTTTTATACAAAAACACCACGGCAACAAACCCGGCACACCCAACAAAACAACCAACAAATCGTCTAATAAGTTTCTGTCAAACGGAAAAGTATTATAGAATACCAACTTATATATTGAAGAAAAACATATGGGATATATGTATATAATAGCAAGTATTACGAAACAAGACAACACAAACATACCCGTTTTTTTCTTTCGACATACCACTAATTTTTCCATTTCTCAACCTCATTAACAACATTTCTAACAATATACTACCACGCAACTGAATTGTTGTCAATGTCGTAGCGTCGCCATTTGGGCGACTTAGTGGTATACTATGCAGGCGATGCGCCTGCACTACAACAATATACACTCTGCTCCTCTCGTCGGATGCGGCGGCTCCATATCCGAACTGCGTTCGGGTCGGCTACGACAGTAGCCGTAAATCGCTTCGCGATTTAATGGAGCCGCCTCCCACCTTTGCCGCAAACTTTCCCGCGTACAAACAAAAAGACAGCCTGATAGTCAGACTGTCTCGGTTTTATCGCTTTGTTAAGTAAAATCAAATTAACTGCGTTTTTTATACGCACCTATAAACATAGAGAAAGAATAAATCAGATAGTGTGCAAAAGCCACCGCATAAAACGCAACAGGATAAGCATCCGCCTTAATATTTAAAGACTCTAACCATGCTGCAGCAGGATATTGAATTATAGTCGAAACAACGGGTATTGCAACCATAAACAAACCATATAATGCAACAAGAATAATCATAGGCAGCACTACAAGTGAAAGTAAGCCAATCTTTTTGGTGTAATGCAGCTGACATCCTACGAAATATCCGAAGCCGAACAGGGCACAGAATAAAACTATTAACCCAACAAAAGAAAAGCTGCCGAATAAATCAACTATGAAAACCCCCATAAAAGTGAAAACAAAACCTATCAGAACGGAAATAATCAAGGAAGATATAGTGTTTACAGCAAATTTTTTAAACATATTCGACCGCCTCCTGCTTAAACTTTCATTCATCAACAACATTTTTACAGTTATGACAAATCTCTTATGATTTCATTATAATATCCTGATATTTATTTGTCAACATAAAAGCATAAATCCAATCATTTAACTGACGGTTATAACAATAACCAAAAGACAGCCTGATATCAGACTGTCTTTATTTCGTTTCGCTCGCCGCGTGGTATTCTTTTTGCTATCGCCCAAAAAGAATCAAAAACGCGATGATGCTTATTTTACAATATAAACCTTTACACCGTGAGCTTCGGGAGCTGCACTGATCATAGTTGTGCCCTCACTGTACTTATTATCCCATACGTCATGAACGCTGTATCCGTTTTTCTTGGGCAGACTCACATATCCGAGATTCGCGATATCCTTAAGCTTGATTTCAGTACCGTTAACCTTATTTGTCTTATTGAAAACACAGATAGCAACCGAATTATCCTTAAGAGGCTTAACAAGCACATCAATAAGACCTTTTTTAAATCTTCTGCACTGAATGCCGAGAGGATCCTGATTGATAGCGATGAGCTCTTTGTTGGTGAGAATCTTATAAACTGCATTCTCCTTATCTACACTGCCGTCAGGAAGAATAAACTTTCTGATATCGTTACCGAGAATAAGAGGCGCATTCATCATACACCACAGTGAGAAATGAGCCTTATTTTCTTCCTGAGTAAGGTTTCCGTTGCCCACTTCAAGCATATCAGGGTCATTCCACGCACCGGGCACCGAGTATTTATAAAGATTAACAGTGAACTCATAAAGAGCGAGTATTGATGGCCATTTAGCCTGAATATCACCTGTTGTTCTCCAGAGGTTACCTGCTTCAGCGCCCCATTTCCAAGGCTGATTGAAGCCCCACTCACAGATTGAGTATATGATAGGCTTTTCAGGTGTACCGTTCTTTTCTGCATAAAGCTTAGTCGCTCTCTTGAGCTCTCTGCCCATGAGCTTATACTGCAGTGCGGCAGAGTCCATTCTTGATTTTACGGGGTTTTCGAGTACAACTGTATTTGAGCCTTTTTCGAGATAAACTGTAGTCTGAAGCTTACCCTCGGGAGTCCAGTTCTTCCTGCTGACACAATACATATGGTATTCGTCTTTGCCGTTAATTACAGCACGGATAAACTTCTCTTTTCTCTCATCTTTTCTGATGTCAAGGTGGAGTATGTAGTCACCTGCTTCTTCAGCTTCAACCTCAACAGAAAAGCTACCTAGTCCTGCATCAAGACCTGCAACGTAGCTTTTGGCATCAATTTTTTCGTCTGGTACTATGTAGGCTTCGCCTTTGAGCTTCATATCTTTTGAGGTGAAATATGCGAAAGTCTCACCTGCACCCTCTTTTGCAAAACCTACACCGATAATCCATGGTGCAATCTGAGGAATGGCAACATTGTGGCAGAAGTCATACTTGAAGTATTCGACACCCCACTCGGCAAAGGTTTCAGCATCGACTCTTTCGTTTCTGAGTGAAGCTGGGTAATCTTCACAGGTGTGAGTACCGTTTGAAGAATAAATGCCGAGCTTTATACCACGCTCGTTTACATAGTCCACAAGTGCTCTGATGCCACTTGGAAAATTGATTTTATCACACTGTAATCTGCCGTTTTCGTCTCTTTCACTTGCCTGCCAGCAGTCGTCGATATTGACATATTGATAGCCTGCTTCAGCAAGACCGCTGTTTGCCATAGCATCTGCAATTTCTTTTATAAGTTCTTCACTGATTTTGTGACGGAAAAGATTCCAACTCGACCAGCCCATAGGCGGTGTCATTGCAACGCCATTGCCGTATGAGCCGCGGGCAACCTGACTAACCTGAGTTTTTCCGATAATCTTTTTCGCAATACAGATAGGGCAAAACTTCTTGTTTTTCATAATGTATCTCCTTTAAAATAATTTTTATATCATAGTTGCACTTTTCATAAGAAATACAACAATAAACATACTGAACACCGACAAAATACTTGTCCAGACCACAAGCTGACCCGCAAGCTGTTCATCACCGCCTATTTCGCTGACCATAACCGCACTCGATACGGCAACGGGAGTAGAAAACAAAGCGATTATACCCGGGTACTCCGTAGCGGTAAAATTCATTATTCCGAGACTACCGAGAAGCACCGCACCGCCTACGCCTACCAAAGGCGCAACAACAAGTCTTAGTACCACTGCCGAAGATATAGGCCTAATAAGACTTTTTACAGCCTTGAAATCAAATCTTGCGCCGAGTACCACAAGAGCAAGGGGCGACGCCACCTTTGCGAGATTTGACACAGCCTCATAGATAAAAGGCAGATCGTTTTTAACAGAAAATACAAGCTGACCTGCATCGTCCAAAGGTATAAATCCTCTGATAATCAGCACGATTATGCCAAGCCCCACACCTCTGATAAGAGGATTTTTAGCGGCACTTCTTATTGTGCTTTTTATATCGGGATTGCTGTTTTTATCGCTGTAGTGAGAAAGTATCATAACCGCGAGAACATTGAAAAGCGGAATCGATACAGCCGAAAGCACACCTGCAAAAGCCAGAGCCTGAGTCGAGCCTAAGGATTCGGCAAGAGGAATGCCGATAATTGCATAGTTAGACCTGAAAGCGCACTGATTGATTACACCTTTTTGTTCTCTGTGCTGAGAAAAAACTTTTGCACTGAGATAGCCTATAAGGCACAGAATTAATATCACTGCAACGCAGTACAAAAGAGCTGCAACATTTATTTCTGATATTGATTTTATGTCATAAACATTTTTAAACAGCAATATGGGCAGAAACACCTTAAAGACCATAGTGTTACACTTTTTAAAGAAGCTGTCGTCAAAAAGCTTTGTCATCTTTATTACATACCCTGCCACAGCAAGAAGCAAGATAGGTGCAACAGCATTAAAAGAAAAAGAAAAAACTTCAAACATAAAAATTCACCTGAGAATTAATAAAAAGGATAAGCTGTCGTCAGCTCTCTGATTTTAGCCGTAAGCTCATTAGCGGCGCAAAGATTGGACATATAACCCGGGTGACCGTTGATAACAATATCATTTTCACCCATTTTATAAGTCAGAGTCATAGCTGAGACTTTACTGTCAAAGGTTTCGGATATATAATCGCTTACCGCCTGCTCTATGCAAGGATACATTGCATTATTCATATCACCGAGAACACAGAGTATATAGGCATCGGGATTAAACTGTCGCACCTGAGAAATAAACTGAGTATATCTGCGGGTAAATTCCTGTCTGCCGCTTGAACTCTTTGCACAGTATGAAGCATCGTTTGTGCCGAGATTTATAACCACAACGTCACTCTTAAACTCATTGAAGTCCCAAAGAATTTCTCTGCCACCGTAAAGGAAACACGATATTCCGTAATGATTCGGCACAATATCTTCTGAATTAATTACACCGTTTGTAGTGTACCCCGAATAGACTCCGAACCCCGAAAAGCATACGGCACTGTAATCTGCGTCCAGATTTTGAGCCGTGATATATGCATAGGTTTTAGTGAAATTTTCTGTAGCTGTGGAAAAATAACCTGCGTCATTCACTTCATCTATACCGTATCCGCAGGTAATAGAATCACCGATAAACTCAATTTTTATATCTTTTTCTTTCGTCGGCTTTATGTTTTCTTTACCGAAAATTGCAATCTCACCCACTCCCATAGCCGAATACTGGGCTTCGGAAAGCTTGATGATTTTCACTACGGTTTCTGTATCATAGCCATCGAGTTCTATATAGTGACTTTTTTCAGGTTCAGTAAGTATTTCATCTATAACAGGAACATCGTTTTTATATATGGCATAACGTGCTTTATGACCGCTGAGATATCTCCCCTCGGAATCATCAAGGATAGTCACTGTCAGATATTCACCCTTGCAGGTGAACTCTATGCCGCTGCCGGAATGAGAAAGATATCTGACACCATCTTCATAGTGAGTTCTGCCCAAAAGCTTGACATTGGCTTCTTCGGCAGTGCAGACAGTAAGAGACGGACTTGCAAAAGAGGGAACGGGAGTTTCCGCAGAATCGTAAGTTGCATAAAAATAAAGAGCAACGCTTAGAAATATGAGCAAAACACTGAGAAAAGTTATTCTTATACATCTTAGAATTTTCTTCACGCAAATCCCCCTTTCTTTCACATTAGAACCACTGTAATTATATATAATTATTGTTTCTATGTCAAATAATTTATAAAAAATACAGGCAGGTAACACTTACCTGCCTGATGTATTGACTTTATTTTTCGAATACAACTGTTGTTATACTGTTTGCACCGATGGTAATTTTTTTGTGACCCTTGGTTTCACTTGTGAGCTCAAGCTCTCTTTCGGCATCGGTGGTATATACCTTAGCGTCATATCCGAGCATATTGAAGGAAACTTCTTTGTCTTCGCCCTCGTTGACGATAACTGCAACATAGTTACCCTCAGGAGTCTTGAAGCCTGAAACTGTGAGATAGTTCTTAATTCTGTATCCCTGATAAGCTTTACCGTCTATCCAATCATACCAATCGTCGGTTTCTTCTGCGGTAATGTCAGCGACACTTAAATCAACATCAACGGCATAGCTGCCCACGGGAACAAACTTAGTGTAGTGTCCCATAGCATAATATCTCTTGCTGAGCTGATAATCGTTATAATTATTGCCTTCAACTGCAATCATTGAGTCAGCTCTTATACCGCCCTCGTTGACAGCTACCCAGCTTGACCATGAATTTACACCTGTATTGATGATATCTTCACCGATGGTACGCGCCATAATAAGACCTGCTGTAATATCGTCGATATCATGTACACAAGGAAGCTCACACCATTCGCTCATTTCAAGCTCAACTGTGGGATATTTCTTCTGAATATACTTGCCGAAAGAATCTTTGAGAAGAATGTCTCCGTCTGTCCAGTAGCTATGGTATGCATAAGTGCCGAGAACTGATCTGATATCTTCGTCAGCATAGAGCTTTTCGAGACACTCGATAGCATGGGGGCCTACCTGACCGCTTTCAAGTGCAGAGATTTTTACGTCCATACCTCTCTCTTTGATTGCGAGAGCGAAAAGACGTATAACTTCAACAGCCTCGTCAATTTCGTAGTGACAGCCTTCCTGACCTACCCAACCGCCGCCCCAGTCCCACTGAGGCTCATTGATGGGGCTGATGTACTTTACGGGTACGCCCATATCAATGAAATGCTGAGTAATATCAAGGAAATAGTCAACGAAATCCTGATAGCATTCTTTCTTAAGGTTTGACTGAGCAGGCTCTAAACCGCCTGATGCCTGACCCGAAACACACATTGAATAGTGCGGTGAGTTGGCAAACATAACAACGGTATCAATACAGCCGTAGCTCAGTGACATTTCAAGAATCTTCTGAGCAGCGGCATCCTTTGTCCAGTCATAGACCCAATCCTGCTCCTCCTCGCTCCACACGAGGAAGCTTTCAGTAGCTCTTGAGGACTCTTTCCAGAGTCGACCGTCGGGATTGTCTTTTGATCCGCCACCGATATTGTAACGGTAAACATTAAGACCGAGACCCTCTTGGCTGAAAAGAAGCTTTGTCACCTCTTCAGCACTTTCGCATTTACCCAATTCCTGAGCCCACCAACAGGCTGAGGTACCCCAGCCTGTGATTTCCTGCTCAACGCCGATCTTATCGAACTTGACCCTGGTTGTGTCGGCAGAGATACCGAACCAACCTGCAATTGTTACCATTACAAAAATAAATGTAGCCGCGTAGTGAACATATTTTTCGCGGAAAATTGTCCAGTTTTTATACATATAATTACCTCTTAGCTGAGAGTCATTCTTTCAGCTGAATAGTTAATGCTGATTGACTTTTTGAAGAGCATATAGTCATACTGAGGTCTCCAGTTGTCGCCGCACTTAACATCGCCGAATGCATCCTCGTCAGCAGCAACATTCATTTCAGTTACACCCTTAAGCTCGCCGCCCTCTTCATAGAGAGTATCCCAGAATGCGTGGTGACCGATATAGGTTACGCTTGAAGGAATGTAAACATAGGGTAATTCCTGATTGTAGCTGATAGCATCTGAGCCGATGTATTCAAGACCCTCGGGAAGTGAAAGGTAGCTTTCACCTAATGCTTCCTGAGATGTGAAAGCTGAATCGAGAATTTCTGCATCTGTTTTATATGAATAGATGTTGTCAAGTGAAGGTGTGTTGCTCCACTGATCCTTGGGCTCGTGAAGCTTGAAAAGACCGAGAGTTTCAATTCTCTTAAGACCTTCGGGGAGATAGATATTTCTGAGGTTTGTGTATGCGAATGCAAGCTCGCCGATAGTTTCAACTGTTGAGGGTACAACAAATGTCTGAACATCAGCAATATATTCCTCAGTTGCATCTGCTCTGTAAGGCTCTGCATCATAACCGAACTTTGTTCTTAAATACTGGTCGTGGTTGGGAGGACAGCAGATAAGTGTCTTCATATCCTTTGAGTAAAGAACACCGTCAACGTCACAGTAGTTGGGGTTGTTTTCGTCAACCTCAATTCTCTGAAGTGCCCAGCAGGAATAGAATGACTTGCCGTCGATTTCAAGCACGCTTTCGCCGATGTTGATTACCTCAACAACACCGTCACAGTTGAAAGCATATTCGCGGATAGATGTAACAGGCTGAGTCTCATCCTTTGTAAAGGAGAAGTTTGTGTTTACATCGGGGTTTTCCTGGTCGTACACGATATCAGTTACATAGTCGATAGTAACTTCCTTGATGTAACCTGAGTTGCTGAATCTTGTGAATTCTGTGCCCTCTGTTTTGGGTGTGTATTCGAATGTGTCGCTCTGAACAGTTCTTACACTGAAATACATTGAAAGCGAAACAGCAACGAGAATTATAAGTGCAAGAAGAATTCTCTTAGCTTTTGCGTTTTTAAAAGGCTTGCCGATGTGAGGAGCTGCAAGACCGGGTACCTGATAGGTCCAGATTTCGTCGTCAGGAATATTGATAGTTTCCTGAAGAACATCTAAATTGTCAATCTTTTTCTTACTCATAGTCTCGCCTCCTTAACCTAAGTATGCACCGTCGGTTGAAACGCCCTCTTCTGCAGCCTTCTTCTGAGTTACCTCAGCACGGCGCTTGAGCACTTCCATAACCATATTCTGCTTCTTGCTGTCGTAGTCCCAGAAGAGATAGGGAATAGTCATAAGAGCAAAGCCGATTACGTCAACGATGATAGGAATTGCAATAATGCTTCTTCTTGAAGCGTCGATAAACAGAACCTCCCAGTTACTGTTGAAGCCGAACTTAAGAAGGAACAAGGGAATGATAAGACCTACGAAAGAGGTAATGGGGCCGGTGAACCAGCCGAAGATACCTGCAAAGCTTTCGAGTCTTTCACCTGAAAGATACATCTGATAGTCGCCGATTCGTACGTTCATATCGTGACCTGCAGTTGTGGGTACTGTCTTTGTCATTTCCATAAAGAATAGAACTACAATACAGATAGTACCGCAAAGTGACAGATTGTCACCGCAGAACCAGATGGCGGCAGCGATTGCAGCGTTACCGATAGCACGGGAAAGCTGATAGAAAATCATAATCTGCTTGTATGAGAATCTCTTGAGGAAATAGGGTGACAGGAAATCGGGCGGTGTGCCTGCAAATGAAACAAGTGCAACAATAAGGCTGTAGGGAAGACCTGCCAGACGGAATGTATAGAGATAGAGAATTGTTACAAAGGGAAGCATACCGTTACCCAGTGAGTCGATAAGACCTACGACGGTATTGATAAGAAGATATTTGTTACGAAGTACGCCGAAAAGACCGTCCCAGAATTTGATCTGAACCTTCTTTTCAATGGGAGGCTGAGGGATTCTTTCTTTTACTCTGCCTGCAAAAAGCATAGTAAATACTGCGAAAGCGATGAATATACCGGGGATAAGGTATCTGTAAAGGTTGATGTCAGCCCATTCATAACGAAGCATACCAACAAATACGGGAATAATAATTGCAAGAATTGAATGTGCAAGGTGTGAAAGCTTGATGGGATAGCTTCTTACAAAAATTCTTTCCTGAAGGTTTGGGCTGATGCTCTTTGTGCAGGTCTCCAACACATTACCGAAGCCGAAGACGTTATATGTAGCAAAGAGAAGGTTTGCAACCCATACTCTTGTGGGAACATCTGCGATGTTGTAAACGGGAAGCCAACCGATAAGTAAAACCATTATACACTTGGGAACAACGTCTGAATAAAGCGAATACTTATAACGACCGAATTTCGGGATAAGCTTTTTACGCCAGAAGATGTTACGTGCACCTACCCAACCTGAATAAAGGAAGTGGGTACCAAAAGTCTTGAAACAAGCCGTAGCATTCATACCCTCAAGACCGTTGAGGTATGTAATAAATGTGCTTGTGGGATTAAAGAGTGAAGCATAGTCGAATACAATGGTCGATATACCGAACAGTATCATCGCCATATAGACACCGTATAGCTTTCGTTCTGTCTTTTTCGGCAGGAAGCCGAGGTTGTCACAAACAAACCACCAGATAAGTGCTGTTACATAGCCTAAAGGCATATTGAGAATACCGATTACCGAGAAGGTAAGGTAAGGCAGCTTGTAGTGGTGCATAATAAGATAGCAAGCTGACCAGAAGCCGATGTATTCGAGAATCTTTGAGCCTGCATAGTTACTGCCGACAGCAATGAAGATATCCTTATACTCTTTATAAGGAACATATTTGCCTTCAGCGGGGGTGTGCCAATGGGTCTTTACTTCAGTGGCAAGGCTCTTGACTTTGCCCATAAGTGACCCACCTGAATTGTTGCTCATTGGGATATTTCCTCCTTTAAATATATTCGGTATTATTTTAACAGAAAAAGGATGAAAGGTCAACAAAATTCGTGCTAAACTTTCATCCTAATTATTATGTATATTATACAAATACACTTGCAGTGTGCATTATCATCGCCGTAAGAATGGCTTTTTCGTCAGGGCAGAATTTATCACTGTGCAAGGGGTAATCACTCTGACAGCCAATATGATAAAAACAGCCCTTTGCCTTATCAAGATAATAGCCGAAATCCTCCGTTGTCATAAAAGGCTCACTGAGCACAGCGACATTATCTGTACCTAAGATATCTCTTGCAGTTTTTTCTATGTACTCTGCCGACGAATTATCGTTGACAATGCCCGGGTAGCTTTCGATAATTCTCACATCTGCCTTGCCGCCCATAGCCTTTGCAATGCCCTCAGCGGTGTCTTTTATCCTCTGTCGAAGATACATTCTCATTTCTTTGCCAAGAGAGCGTGTGACACCCGTTATCGAAAACTCCCCTGCCACTGTGTTTCTGAATGTACCGCCATTTGCTGTGCCGATAGTCAGCACAGCAGAGTCAAGAGGTGAAACATTTCTGCTGACAAGAGTCTGAAGAGCCGTGATAATCTGCGCACCGATGACAATTGCATCCACATTTTTGTGAGGCTCGGCACAGTGTCCGCCTTTGCCGATGACATCAATTTCAAAGATATCCGATGCCGCATAAAATTTGCCGTATCTGACAGCGACAGTACCGACGTTCATTTCAGGTCTTACGTGCAGACCGAAGACTCTGTCCACTTTGTCCATTGCACCTTTTTCGATGAGTCTCTCTGCTCCCCCGTCGCCCTCTTCGTCAGATTGGAAAATAAACTTTACTGTGCCTGCAAGGTCGTTTTTATTTTCATTGATAATCTTAGCTGCACCTAAAAGTGAAGCTGTATGGATATCGTGTCCGCAGGCGTGCATAAAGCCGTTTTGGGATTTGAAAGGTACATCTGTGTTTTCGGTGATACCGAGAGCATCAATGTCAGCACGAAGAGCTGTGATGATGCCGTCTTTTTCGCCTTTGACAGTTGCAACCACCCCTGTGTCAATGAGTCTTTCATAGCTTATCCCCCACTTTTCAAGACAGCTTATGATGATCTCTGTGGTCTTGTATTCCTGTCTGCCTTTTTCGGGGCACTGATGAAGTTCGCGCCTTATTGCAACGATTTCGTCGTAGTTTTCCTCACATAAAGTGATGATTTTTTCTTTTGTCATAACAATCACAACTTTCTTTAAAATTGCAAAAAAGGCAGAGTTAAAGCTCTGCCTTAGTCTTTTATTCGAGGATGTTATCCATATTGTAAAAGCCGTTTTCCTGCTTAACAAGAAATTCTGCAGCCGATACTGCACCATCTGCGAAAAGGCTTCTGTTTTCTGCTTCGTGCTTTAAGGTGATAACCTGTGAGCCCATAGCAAAGATGATTTCGTGAGTACCAACCTCACTGCCCATACGAAGTGAGTGGATACCGATTTCTTTTTTGTCTCTCTTGCCGTAATCGCTTCTGCCGATAACATATTCAGCGTCGGTTTTTACGGTTTTGATAGCATCTGCAAGCAGAATTGCAGTACCGCTGGGCACGTCGAGCTTCTGATTGTGGTGCTTTTCTACGATTTCAACATCAGCATCTGGGAAAGCCTTAGCTGCAATCTTTGCAAGGCAGGAAAGAAGTGCAACACCGAGGGACATATTCTGTGAATAGAATACGGGAATGCTGTCTGCGGCACTCTTGATGATAGCAAGCTCTTCTTCGCTCTGACCTGTTGTAGCCACAACGATAGGGAGATTTCTCTTTACTGCATAGCCGATGACATCAGCTGTTGCAAGGTGGTTTGAGAAGTCGATGATGCAATCTGCTTCACCCTCAAACTCGTGGATATTATTATAGATATTCTGTGCCCTATCGGTTGCGAATTCCATACTGCAATATGCTGCGACTGTGTGCTTTTCACTGTTTTCGATGATAGCAGACAGAGCCTTGCCCATTCTGCCGCCGGCACCGTTAATTATTATTTTCATCTGATTACCTCTTATACATCAAGACCTGCTTCGCGCATTCTGTCGAGAAGAACTGCCTTAGTTGCATCTTCCATTGATGTGAGGGGAAGTCTTACATAGTCTTCGCAGAAGCCCATAGCTGCCATAGCTGCCTTTGCGGGAATGGGGTTAACTTCGCTGAAGAGAGCCTTGATAAGACCGAAATACTTGAACTGCATTTCAGCTGCACCCTTAACGTCACCGCCGAGGAACTTGTGTACCATTTCTGATGTTTCCTTGGGAAGTACGTTTGAAAGAACTGAGATTACACCCTTACCGCCAACTGACATAAGAGGTACAATCTGATCGTCGTTACCAGAATAAAGATCGAGCTTATCGCCGCAAAGCGCCATAGTCTCTGTGATCTTGTCGATCTGACCGTTAGCTTCCTTGATACCCTGAATCATGGGATGATCAGCAAGCGCTGCGTATGTAGCGGGTTCGATGTTTACACCTGTTCTTGAGGGTACATTATAAAGGATAACGGGCTTTGTTGATGCATCTGCAATAGCAGTGAACATCTTGATAAGACCCTTCTGAGTTGCCTTGTTGTAGTAAGGTGTAACAACAAGCATTGCATCACAGCCGATTTCACAAGCGTATTTTGTAAGGTCGATAGCATAGTCAGTATCGTTTGAGCCTGTGCCTGCGATAACGGGTACTCTGCCGTCAACAACCTCAACAGCAAACTTGAGAACCTCTCTGTGTTCTTCGTCTGTAAGAGTTGAAGCTTCACCTGATGTACCTGCGATAACGAGAGCATCGATGCCCTCTTCAATCTGCCAGTTGATAAGCTTTCTGAAGTTTTCGTAGTCAACACCGCTCTGAATCATAGGTGTGATAAGTGCTGAAGCTGCACCGGTAAAAATAGGCTTTCTTTCCATTTTGATTAGCTCCTTATAAATAAAAGATTCTTTTCCGAATTTCAAATTAACATAGATTAAATGTTGGTAATACCCAACCAAAATAAAACACCCGATATTTGCATCGAGTGTAATACATCTCAGAAAACAATAGTTTCCGACGACAAGAATTGAATATACACTTCAAAACCCGTCTGAATTATAATAGCACTCCGCAAATGCGACAGTCGGACAAATCTTATTTCGCCCGCCCAGGTTGTCTTTCGCCTGACACCTTCGGCAGTAACCCCTTTCACTTCAGCAGGCTTTGCGAAAACCCCTTTGAGTGTGAAGCTAATGATGATTAACCGCGCCTCTATCTTTAATTATTTATTCGGTTTAGTGAAGTTTATCACTATTTTAACGATATGTCAATAGAAAAAAACAATTTAGTCCTTAAAAGAGCTAAAAAAGTCATAAAGGCTTTCAAAAAGAAAAAACGCGCAGGAAAAAGGCGTAAAATAAAGGTAGTTGCCATATATTCCGAGACTTTTGATTTCAGATAAATCAAAACTGTATTTTTTTTCGTCTATACTCATACTTATGACATTATCTCCGCTTTTAAGAGTCATAACTGCATAGGGCGTGAAATAAGTGTTAAAGTCGCTTCTTTGCTTGGCGGTTACAACTCCCGCGCACAAACACAGCAAACAAGTCAAAACCACACACTTTAACAGAAAAGCCGACAATATCTTTTTCATTTCTTTATTCATATTTACTCCTCATATTCTTTCATAATTTCGC
This sequence comes from Acutalibacteraceae bacterium, assembly GCA_045660525.1. GTDB lineage: Bacteria > Bacillota > Clostridia > Oscillospirales > Acutalibacteraceae > UBA6857. The sequence goes on from JAZRDY010000166.1 coordinate 25,773, forward strand.
TAAGAGCATTGCCTAAGCATTTGCCCGTATAAACTGCCTCTTCCAATGTGTTGGCATCGGAGCCCACTTCGACTAAAAGTGAACAATGGCTGACATTCATATTATACTTCCTCGGGCAGAAGTAAAGAGGTCTTGTTATGCCCTGATACATCTTTTCGAGCTGATTCTGAAGATGCACTGCAAAGGTCAGATTATATCTCCAGTCAGGGAAATTTTCTATTGGGTTGCCCTCTTCCTGACAGCCACTGATTATCATAATCTGTGCTGCTTTTTTCCCTTGAATTGTGGCTGTGGGTTTGATTTTAGAGCCGTCGCTCTGCTGAATTGCATCTCGGTGTATATCTAAAACTATCTGTATTGACGGATACTTTTTCAGATATTCCTCCACCTTTTTCCTTGAGTGGGCATAGGCTCCGTTATAGCTCAGGTCGTGGATTTCAGTGTCGTGGATAACCTGATAACCTGCCTTTTCGATTTCCCGGCATATTTCCTTGCCTACTCTGAGCATATTTTTGCCCGAGTCCTTGGTACGGGTGGCAAAGTTTGTCTCGTAAAACCCTCTGTCAAGTATCTGATAAGTCTCTGTTGTATGTGTGTGGAATATGAGCACCGAGGGCTTATCCTTGCTTACGGAAAGATCAATTTTTTCGCCGAGGATTTTCTCTATATCAATGTCAGTTTTATTCACATTTTTCATCTTAACAAGACCGAAGCTGTCGGTGACTCCCTCGTTTTTATATTGTCTTTCACTGATGTTGCCGTCTTTTTTATCTTTTGCTGCTGTCTTTTCTCTTTCGGCAATAATCTTTTTTATATCTTCGGGGGTATCCGTAAAATTTTCGGTTTTTGCCACAGTTTCAACAACCGCTTTTTTCGTCGTAGTCTCTTTTTCTTGCTGTGAGGTTGTTATCCCGGCAGTTGTACTGACAACAATAGTCGGCAATGTAACACCTTTTTCAGGCAGATAGCTTTTTGCGCTCATTAAAGCCAACTGCGAAAAAGTATATATAAAAATTTCATTGAAAACAATAATCATCGCTATAATTATCACAGCTGTTAAAATAACCGTAAAATTTCTGAATCCTTTATTCTTCATTGTTTGTCCCTCCGGATTTGTGCTATATATACTAATATTCACAATCCGTCACTAACATTCTTCCTAACGAAAAATCCCTGCTTTACCGTCAGGTTGGCGAGGG
>JAZRDY010000167.1:0-19077 GCA_045660525.1 Acutalibacteraceae bacterium
CTTATAAAAGATTGGATGAGAGCTTATAACGAAGAAGCAAATGCGGACGGTACTTTTTTCAGAGAGTTTGAAGAGAATACTGACGATCACCTTATGAGAGCTGTTTATATCAAGCAGTTAAACGATGATACATATCTGTGTATGAGCAAAGTTGTTAGAAGCATTGACCAGATAGTTAACATAGCAACAATAGGCGTTGCAATCGGTGCAGTTTTCCTCATTCTTATCGGTACCGCTTTGTGGTATGCGCTGACAAATTCTTTTATAAAACAGCTCAAGAAAATGAGTGCTGTAACGAAAAATATGGCTCAGCTTAATTTCGATGAAAAGATAGATTATCACAGTGAAGATGAAGTCGGCTTATTGGCAGAGAGCATTGATGAAATGTCTGATGAACTAAAAGTCAGCATTGAAAAGTTGCAGAAAGACGTTGAACGACGTCAGCGACTTATCAGAGATATGTCACACGAGCTTAAAACACCTATAACGACTGTGCGTGGTTATACCGAAAGCATACAGATTCTTGTTGAGCATCCAAAGGTGCAAAGATATTGTGATATTATGCTGGAAGAATGTGATGTAATAAATAACCTTGTGCAGGAAATGCTTTATATGTCAAAGCTTGAAGATGAAACCTTTGAATGCAAACGAGAAGTGTTCCCTGTTGAAAAACTTGAAGACAAGCTTCTTTCAAAAACGAAGATTGAATTTGAAGATGTAAATATTGTTGCCGATATACAACACGCTGATTTAAGTGCTGATATCAATATGATTGTGAGAGCAGTGTATAATTATATAACTAATGCTATCAAACATAAAACAGAAAACAGCGCTGTTGAAATCAGAGGTTATAGAGAAAACGAATATTATGTTTTTGCGGTAACAAACGAGGGTAATGAGATTACCCCTGATGAAAAAGAGCTTATATGGGATGTATTTTATAAGCGGGATGAATCCCGAAACAGAGGTGCCGGTGGTCACGGAATAGGTCTTGCTATTGTTAAAAGAATCGCGAGTTTACACGGCGGTACTGTGGATCTTACCAGCGAAAACGGCAAAAATACTTTTTATATTAAAATTAAAGCTGACTGATTAAAAGACCTGCAAGGATTATCCTTGCAGGTCTTAAACCGTTAATAAGCAATGCCGTTTTGTGTCAGATATTCTTCGAGGCAAAGTCCGCTGTCTTTAATTTTTTTTGCGTGCTCAAGGCCAACATATCTCCAATGCCAGGGCTCAGGGATAATACCGGTAATGCTCTGTTTTTCGGCAGTGTACCTGAGAATGAAACCGTATTCATGGGCGTGCTCCATAAGCCACTTGTACTCTTTTTGTGAACTGAAGGATGAGTTGGTGTTGCAGATGTCCATTGCGAGACCTAAGTTGTGCTCGCTTGTACCCGGGGGGAGAATTACTGTAGCTGCTTTTGCTGCGGCATCCTCTTTGCTGAGGTTGTATTGGGACATATATTGGTTGGTAAGGTTATTGTAGTTTCTCAGCTGTCTTGCATATGAGCGGTAGCCTGAAAAGGGAGTCAGGGTGATGCCGTCTTTTTTTGCGGCAGTGTACATCTCGTTATAATGTGGGGCAACCCTATAGTCAAGATAAATACCTGAAGATGCAACCTCGGCGAGTTTCGGCACGTAGTCAGCAGGGATTTCTTTTTCAGCGTTGACTACAATTAGATACCACAAATCGGTGTCGGGGTTGACAATGGTTCTGTCAGACGATACTGTCTTTGTTGGCTCTTTGGTTGTAAGATAAGAGGAGTGTATATAAGCTTCTTTATCATTATAAATAACTTTGCTCCAACCGTTGGATGTCAATGCAGTGCGGATTATACTGTTACCCTCGTGCAAAACACCGAGTTTTTTGCTGTCGGCTTCAGGCTTTTCTCTTATATTGACATCCTGTGTTGCCCATACCTTTTCTTCGCTGATGGGCTCGGTGGGGGAGCTTTCGATATGAGTTGTTGTTTTGGTTGTAGTTATTGGAGATTGAGTAGTTGTGATTTCGGCAGTAGAAGACGTTGTTGATGGTACGGAAGTTGACTCAATCGTTTCCTGAGCGGGTGGCTCTTTATAAAAAATCTTATCGATTATTCCGCAACCGCTGAAAGTTGAAACGACCACAGCCGCTGTCAGTATATATATAATCTTTTTCAATATTATCATCTCTCTTTCGATATTAATATACTATAACAAAAACTTTCAGTTTTCAATAGGGAAAGAGAAAGTTTAAGTTTTTTGTAATGTTTATCGGCAACGGGCGAGGGGGGCTCAGGTGCCGAAGCTTCGCTTCGGCATGGCGACACTTCGTGTCGACCCAAAAGCCTGCGGCTTTTGCCTGAGCCCCCCGCAACCTTTACGGCAAAGTTTGCGTAAAAAAAGAAAAGAGACTCCCGAATCGGGAGTCTTACCGTCATATCTAAAATCAGATAGCGCGAGTAACCTTACCTGAACGTAAGCAACGAGTACAAGCGTGAACTCTCTTAGGTGAGCCATCTACGATAGCCTTTACGCGTTTTACGTTGGGTTTCCATGTTCTGTTTGAACGTCTGTGTGAGTGGGATACTTTGATGCCGAAGGATACATCCTTGCCGCAGAAATCACATTTTGCCATGTGTCGCACCTCCTTAAAAATATTAAACTACATAATGCTGAAATATAATAGCAGAAAACAAAATAAAAAGCAAGAGTTTTTTGAAAAAAATTTTTATATTTTACATTTATGTCGTAATATGTAGTTGTTTAGGGTATATAGCAACAACAATATAGGCTAAAAATGTGGAACAGTCCGCATTTTTGTATTGAAAAATTTTATATATTCAAAAAAACTGTTGATTTTTAAAATTAAATGTAGTATAATGTGTTCAAACGAACATTTGTACGACACGGAGGAAATACAATGGCAGATAAAAACAGCGCCCTTAATGCGGCATTGGCTCAGATTGAAAAGCAATATGGCAAAGGTGCAGTTATGCGTCTTGGTCAGAATACAGAAATGAATGTTGAAGCTATCTCAACAGGCTCACTTTCTGTTGACCTTGCTACGGGTATTGGCGGACTTCCCAAGGGAAGAATAGTTGAGATTTACGGTCCCGAGTCTTCAGGTAAGACAACTCTTGCTCTTCACTGCATAGCTGAAGCACAAAAAGCAGGCGGTGAAGCTGCGTTTATCGATGCCGAGCACGCCCTTGATCCGGTTTATGCTAAGGGTATCGGTGTAGATGTTGACTCACTTCTTGTGTCACAGCCCGATAACGGCGAAGATGCACTTTCAATTACTGAAGCTCTTGCGCGTTCAGGTGCACTTGATATTATTGTTGTTGACTCTGTTGCCGCTTTGGTACCCAGAGCTGAAATTGAAGGCGAGATGGGCGACAGCCACGTAGGTCTTCACGCAAGACTTATGTCTCAGGCTCTGCGTAAACTGACAGCAGTTATTGCAAAGTCAAACACTCTTGTTATTTTCATCAATCAGCTTCGTGAAAAGGTTGGCGTAATCTACGGTAACCCTGAGGTAACAACAGGCGGACGTGCTCTTAAGTTCTATTCATCAATGAGAATTGATGTAAGAAAGACAGAACAGCTTAAGGCTCCCGGTAATGAATTTATCGGCGCAAGAACAAGAGCTAAGATTGTTAAAAATAAGGTTGCACCTCCTTTCAAAGAGGGCGAATTTGATATTATGTATGGCACAGGTATTTCACGCGAGGGTGAAATCGTTGACCTTGCAGTTAAGTTTGATATTATCAACAAGAGCGGCGCTTGGTTCTCATACGGTGAAACAAGACTCGGTCAGGGCAGAGATAATGTAAAACTTCTTCTTGCAAGAGAAAAGAATCTTGCTGAAGAAATCGACAGAAAAGTCAGAGAAAGATTTATGCAGGAAAGCAAGCGCGAGCAGATTAAGTCAAAAGACGAAGAAAAATCTGCCCCTGCAGCTGCCGAAGCTCCAAAATCACCTGCAAAAAGAGCGGGCTCAGTCAGAGCTAAAATTGACATTCTTGTTGACGATGATGACGAATAATAATGAAACTGACTTATAAAAAAGGAAAACAAGATAAAATTCACATTTCAGTCGACGGGGAGTATAGCTTTACCGTCGACGAAGCTTATTTTCTGTCTATGGGTATATATAACGGAAAAGAAGTTGACGATGATGAATTGAACGAGATAAAGCAGATAGTTGCTGTCCGCCGTGCCTACAATTATGCGGTCACACTTCTGTCACGCCGCGATCATAGCGAAAGAGAGCTTATGACGAAGCTTACACAAAAAGGTTATACCGATGGCGCCGAGGAAGCTATAACCAAGCTCAGAGACGGCGGATATGTAAGCGACGAGCGCTTTGCGAGATTATATGTCAGAGAATTGCAGACCCTTAAGCGGTACGGCAAAAGACGCATCGAGCAAGAGCTTTATCGCAAGGGAATTGACAGAGAAATAATAAGAGAAGTCCTCGACGAGACTGAGTTTGAGCAAGACGATTTTGTAAGTCTCATTGAGCGCAAATACGGCAGATGTCTCAATGACGAAAAAGGCGTGCAAAAAACTATAAACGGACTTCTCAGAATGGGCTACAGCTACGGTGAAATCCGCGATGCCTTGAGACAGATAAATGAAAATCTTCAAGCAGAAGACGAGGTATATTATGAGTAAAGTTGGAATGATATCTTTAGGTTGCCCTAAAAATCAGGTTGATGCCGAAATGCTCCTTTCACGTCTTAGTGAAGCGGGATTTGAAATTGTGGGCGATGTCGAAGCGGACATTGTTATTATCAACACCTGCGGTTTTATCGGTGATGCCAAGAAAGAGGCAATCGACACAATTTTAGAGGTTTGCCAGCTCAAAGATGAGGGAGTTGTTGGAGCCGTTGTGGTCACAGGCTGTCTCGCTCAGCGCTATAAAGACGAGATTATGAATGAGATTCCTGAGGTTGATGCGGTTGTGGGCATCGGCGCTAACGGTGATATTGTGTCCGTATGTCGCGATGTACTGAAAGACAAAAAGGTAAACATCTTCCCGCCGAAAACAGATTTGCCTTTAGAGGGCGACAGAATACTCACCACACCGCCTCATTATGCATATCTTAAAATTGCCGAGGGTTGCAGCAACTGTTGCACCTATTGTGCTATACCCAAAATCAGAGGCAAGTTCCGCAGCCGCGAGATGGAAAACATCATCGCCGAAGCTAAGAGTCTTGCTGAAAACGGTGTAAAAGAGCTGATTGTTGTGGCTCAGGACACCACAAAATACGGCATAGATCTTTATGGTGAATTAAAACTTGCCGAGCTTCTTAGGGAGCTTTGCAAAATTGACGGTATTGAGTGGATAAGAACGCTTTATTGCTATCCCGAGTCAATCACTGACGAGCTTATTGACACTATGGCAAGCGAGGATAAAATCTGCAAATATATCGATATTCCTCTTCAGCATTGCGACGGCGATGTGCTCAAAAGAATGAACCGTCGCGGTGACAGGGAGAGCCTAACTGCCCTAATCGGCAAGCTTAGAGCGAGAATCCCCGACATCACAATCAGAACTACTTTCATAGTCGGCTTCCCTGGTGAAACTGACGAAAACTTCGAGAGTCTCAGCGAATTCGCAGACGAGATGAAGTTTGACAGATACGGCTGTTTCGCCTACTCCGCCGAGGAGGATACCCCTGCGGCAATAATGGAAAATCAGGTTGACGAAGATGTGAAAATCGAGAGAGCGAACATAATGAACTCTCAGCAGCAGCGCATTTTTGAAGATAAGCTCGAATCACTTGTTGGCAAGGAGCTGACAGTTATCGTTGACGGCTTCGACGAAGATGAGATGCTCTATTTCGGCAGAAGCTACATGGATGCGCCTGAGATTGACACTGTTGTTATCATTTCAAGTGAAGAGGAGCTGACAGCAGGTCAGTTTATTAAGGGTACAGTTAAGGGTAATCTTAACGGTGAGCTGATAATTGAAGCTGAATTAACACCGGTAGATATGTTGTAATATCGCGTTTTTGATTCTTTTTCCGCGATAGGAAAAAGAATGCCCCGCGGCGAGCGAGATAATAAATCAGGAATTATGAATGCGCAATTTTGTTGCAGTAATAATGCCTCACTTCTAACTTTTAAAATTTCCTGTTGACATTTCACTTCTAACTGTATATAATATACTAAAATATCGAAATGCGATAAAAGGGAGAAGTACTCACATACTCTTCTTCTCAGAGAGAGGCAGTCAGGTGAAAGTGCCTTGTTGAAGACGTGACGAAATGCACCCATCAGCACCCGTGGGGAAAGTACAGTATCTTCGGGCGTAAACCGGCGTTAACGGTAAGGCAATATTAGTTGCCTGTGAGTTATAAATCAGAGTGGAACCGCGTATTAACGCCTCTGGTGCTTTAGCACCCGAGGCGTTTTTTAATGTAGAATGCAGAATTCATAATTCATAATGCAGAATTGCGTGTAACACCCGATGAGACAGTAAGATTTTTCCCGTCGAGTGGGTTTGGAGATAAGTAAAAGTTTGTGGGTGAAAATATGAGTGACGAATGTTTGATTTGTAATGAACTTTTAGGATATCTTGATTTTGATGTAATTATGGAATGTGAGATATGTCACAAAACTGAAAACAGTAAAACCAGATGCAAAAACGGGCATTATGTGTGTAATGACTGTCATACTCAGGGTATGGATAAAATTTTTTCTGTTTGTCTTAATTCAGAATCAAAGAACCCCGTTGATATTTTAGAAGAATTAATGTCTCTTGATTTTTGTCATATGCACGGACCCGAACATCATGTTATGGTTGGAGCGTCGCTGCTTACTGCATATAAAAATTCAGGTGGAGCTCTGGAGCTTGAAACAGCGCTTTCCGAAATGTATAAACGAGGCAAACAAGTGCCGGGCGGTGCTTGTGGCTTTTGGGGAGCTTGTGGAGCAGGTATCAGCGCAGGAATGTATATTTCCATTATCTCCAAAACTACGCCATTAGCAAAGGAAGGTTGGGGACATTCCAATCAGATGACTTCAAAAGCATTGAATGCAATCGGTCAGAATGGCGGACCTCGTTGCTGCAAAAGAGATTCGTATCTTGCGATTATTGAAGCTGTTTCTTTCACAGCTGAAAAATTTAATGTGCAAATGGAGTTAGGAGAGATTAAATGCTCTCGCTCTCATCTTAATAATCAATGCATTGTGAGTGAATGTCCTTTTCACAGAACAAATAAATAACTTTCAATTTATTCAAAAACGATATATTCAATAGGCGGGCTAAAACTTCCCGTCAGCAGGAGGTCGGACGCAACTCCAAACTCCTCACTCCTAACTCCTAACTTGATAAAGGTGATTTTATGTTTGAAAGATTAAAAGAAGATTTGCAGTGCGTCAAAGACAGAGACCCTGCAGCAAGAAGCAATATTGAAATTATGCTTCTTTACCCGGGTTATAAGGCTGTAAGAGCCTACAGACGTGCACATTGGTGCTATAAACACAAGATGTATTTTCTCGCTCGTGCTATATCTCAGCACTGCGTAAAACAGACAAATATTGAGATTCATCCCGGTGCTGAGATTGGCAGACGCTTTTTCATCGACCACGGTACGGGTGTAGTTATCGGTGAAACTGCAATTATCGGTGACGACTGCACTATCTATCAGGGCGTGACCCTTGGCGGTACCGGTAAAGATCACGGTAAAAGACACCCGACACTTGGCAATAATGTACTTGTAGGTGCGGGTGCAAAGGTGCTCGGTCCTTTCAAAATCGGCGACAACTCAAATGTTGCGGCAGGCTCCGTGGTACTCAATGAGATACCAGATAACTGCACAGCTGTCGGCTCCCCGGCAAGAGTTGTTAAGCAAAACGGTAAAAAAGTCGATAAGCTCGACCATGTGCATACCCCTGATCCGGTATCACAGGAGCTTTGCAGACTCAAATATCAGATAGAAAAATTAGAAAAGAAAATAAAAGAATTGGAGGAACAACAATGAAAATTTTTAACACACTTTCAAGAAACAAAGAAGAGCTTATTCCCTTAACACCCGGCGAATACAAAATCTACGCTTGCGGTCCCACAGTTTATAACTTTATCCATATCGGTAACGCGAGACCTCTCTGCGTATTTGACGTAATGCGCCGTTATCTCGAGTACAGAGGCAATAAGGTTAACTTTGTACAGAACTTCACAGATATCGACGATAAAATCATCCGCCGTGCAAACGAAGAGGGCGTAACATTTAAAGATATCAGTGAGAAGTATATTGAAGAGTTTTGGGTAGATGCTAAAGGTATGAACATCCGTGAGGCTACTGTACACCCCAAAGCAACAGAAAACATCGACGAAATCATTGACATCGTTTCAACTCTTATCGAAAAAGGCTATGCTTATGAAGCTAACGGCGATGTATATTTCAGCACAAAGAAGTTTAATGAATACGGTAAGCTTTCACATCAGCCTCTTGAAGACCTTGAAGCAGGTGCAAGAATTAACGTTGGTGAAGTTAAGAGAGAACCTATGGATTTCGCTCTCTGGAAGAGCGCTAAGCCCGGCGAACCCTATTGGGAATCACCCTGGGGTCACGGCAGACCCGGTTGGCATATTGAGTGCTCAGCTATGGTAAGAAACTATCTCGGTGAAACTATCGATATTCACTGCGGCGGTCAGGATCTTATCTTCCCTCACCACGAAAACGAAATCGCACAGAGCGAATGCTGCAACGGTGCTCCCTTTGCTAAATATTGGATGCACAACGGCTTCATCACTGTTGACAAGGTTAAGATGTCAAAGTCACTCGGCAACTTCTTCACAGTTCGTGACGTTGCAAATCAGTATGGCTATGAGCCCATTCGTTACCTTATGATTTCCTGTCAGTACAGAAGCCCCATCAACTACAGCTTTGATGCTATCGAACAGTGCAAGGCTTCACTTGAAAGACTTTACACTTGCCGTAACAATATGGACTTTGCACTAAAAAATGCAGTTGATGCTGCAGGCGAAAAGGATGCAGAAATCATTGCCGCTATCGATGCTAAGAAAGATAAGTTCATCGAAGCTATGGAAGACGACCTCAACACAGGTGAGGCTCTCGGCGCTATCTTTGAACTTGTTCGTGAAATTAACTCAAACGTTAACGACAGCGTTCAGTCAAAGGCTCTCGTAGAATATGCTATTAAGGTGTTTGACGAGCTTATGGATGTTCTCGGTCTTCTTTATAACAGAAATGCTGAAAAGAGCCTTGACGATGAAATCGAAGCTCTTATTCAGGCTCGTAACGATGCGAGAAAAGCAAAGAACTGGGCAGAAGCTGACCGTATCCGTGACGAGCTCAAGGCTCAGGGCATTGTTCTTGAGGACACACCTCAGGGCGTTAAGTGGCACAGAGCTTAACTCAGTTAGGAGTTTAATGATAAATAACTCCGCATTTTTGGTATTTTACGCAAGTATAAAGGTTCTTGAGTGCAACGCACGAAAGGTTCTTACTTTTTGTGCGGTAGCAAAAAGTAACGCCGGCCTGGCGAGGGCGTAATAAAGATTAATACCAGGGACACGGTGCGCCGTGTCCTTTGGCTCAATGAAATGACCTTTGGTCATAAAATGGCTTCGCCATGAAATGCATAAATGCATGAAATGACCTGCGGTCATGTTTGTGCAAGAATCAAGGTGGAAAAATATGATAACAAAACAAAGTCCCATTGCCGTTGTTGACTCGGGTATGGGTGGCATTACGGTGCTTCGTAAGCTTCACCGTATAATGCCAAACGAAAACTATATATATTTCGGCGATTCCGCCAACTCACCCTACGGCACCAAAACCAAGGAGCAGATTAGAGATATCACTGTCAACCTTGTGGAAAAAATGATGGAGCGCGGAGCAAAGAGCGTGGTTATCGCTTGTAATACAGCAACAAGTGCGGCTGCTGAAACTATCAGAGCGAAATATCCCGATTATCCGTTAGTCGGCATTGAGCCTGCACTTAAGCCTGCTGCACTCTCATCAAAGTGGCCCCAGGTTTTGGTACTGGCTACGCCTTTAACCTTAAAGGAAGAGAAATTTAATAAGCTTATGGCTCGTTTTGAGGGTGAAGCAGAGTTTATAAAGCTCCCTGCACCTGAGCTTGTTGGCTTTGTTGAAAGAGGTCAGGTTGATTCAAAAGAGTGTGTGGACTATCTTGAAACTATCCTTGAACCATATGCAGACCATAAGGTTGATGCAGTTGTTTTAGGTTGCACTCATTTCCCATTTGCAAGAAAGCAGATACAGAAAATTTTAGGCGAAGAAGTGCTTGTTTTTGAGGGCTCAATGGGCGCTGCGAAACAGTGTCAGCGCTTACTCGAAGCCAGAAATCTGCTTAATGACAGCGACGCGGAGGGTACAATTTCTTTTGAAAACAGTGATGAAAGCAAAATTGAGCAGTGTATTGAAATGTTCGGATATACAGATGTGTGAGAGGTAAAATGATGAGAATTCAGGACGAATTAAAAGAGTACCTTATATCTCAGGGTGCCTGTGATGTAGGCTTTTGCAAAATTAATGATGGTGATTTCGGTGAGTGCGGATACGGTATCAGTATAGTTGTGCGTTTGTCTGAAAATATCGTTGACGAAATCGGAGCAGAGCCCACTCATACCTACTTCAACCACTATAGAAGTGTCAATGCTTTTATTGATTCGCTTCTTCTTAAAACGGGTCTTTTTCTGCAGAATAAAGGCTACAAATATATTACAGTTGCGGCATCGCAGAGCATAAACAAAGACGGTTGGAACTATAAGGGAAGATATTCCCATAAAAAGGTTGCGACCTTGTCAGGTCTCGGCTCAATCGGCAAAAGCTCAATGTTTCTGCATAAGAATTACGGTGCTAATGTGCGCCTTGGCAGTGTATTTACAGATTGCGAGTTTGACGTGAGCGATGTTGTACCCGTCGACCTTTGCAATGGCTGTGACAAGTGCGTCAAGGCTTGTCCCAGCGGAGCAATATCGGGCAATGTATGGCACGAGGGCTGCGACAGAGAATATATGTTTGACCCTGAGAAGTGCAGTAACTATATGAAAAATCACTTCAAGCACATCGGCAGGGGAGCGGTCTGCGGTGTGTGTATGAAAGTATGCCCTTACGGTAAATAACGCAGAACGCAGAGTGCAGAACGCAGAACGAAATCGCGTTTTGTTCGTCTTGGCGCCCCTGAAAGTGGAGCTGGCAAATGCGGAGCATTTGTCTGAGGGGGTCCGTGCGACAGCAAAAGTAACGCCCCGCGGCGAGCGTATAAAAATTAAAAATAAAAGTTTAATGATATCATTGACAAGCTAATCATATTGTTATATAATTAACGAGTCGCTGAGCCGGTGTGTTGGAATTGGCAGACGAGGCGGACTCAAAATCCGTTGGTAGCGATACCGTGCGGGTTCGACCCCCGCCACCGGCACCATAGTTATAATGAAGCACTATTTTAAGGGTAGTGCTTCATTTTTTTCTTTGAACAAACATAGGGGTCGAAGTAGGAGCGGTACAGAGCAACAGTCCGGTGGACTGTTGCGACCGCGAATGACCGAGGCCCGCAGGCCGAGAGTCGACCCCCGCCACCGGCACCAGACTATAGTAAAGCACTATCTTAAAGGTAGTGCTTTATTTTTTTAAAATTGTCAATTTTGTGGGGCGTTGCCCCATACCCCACAAACTTTTGAAAAAGTTTGACAAAACTTTACTTATTCTTTTCTATGCCTACAGAAACTTTCTTACAAATTACTTAAATTTTACAAAAAATGGATTTTTAAGGTTGATTTAGTTAAAGATATTTATTATAATAAACAAGAATGGGTCAGTGTATGACTTTCACTAAATAATGCTGACGGAGGCTAGCTCTTTATGGCAAATTCAAAGGATAATGCACCTAAGGTCAACAACATACCGAAGGGCAAAAAATCAAATAAGAAAAAGAGAAAAAAGAAGCACCCTGTGCTGTTCACATTTTTCCTGATATTCTTCTGCATTTTTGTGGCAGGTATGCTCACTGCGATTACTGTCGGTGAGTCAGTGCTGTCGTATGCAGATTCAATTGTCAATGGCGGTATAACTATCGACCTTGATACTTACAAAAACTCGCAGAATCAGACTTCGATTATGTATGGTTACGACAGCGAGAAGAATGTGGTTGAGCTCGCTCGACTTCACGGCGAAGAAAACCGTATCTGGGTTGACTATGATGAAATGCCCGAAAATCTTCTTAATGCTTTTGTATGCCTTGAAGATAAGCGATTCTATGAGCATCCGGGTGTAGACTGGATTCGTACTATCGGTGTTATTGTTAATCCTGATCTTTGGGGTCAGGGTGGTTCAACTATCACTCAGCAGCTTATCAAAAACCTTACCAACGACAATGAAGCTACTTTCAACAGAAAGTTCAACGAAATTCTCAGAGCTCTTAATCTTGAAAAGAACTACTCTAAGAAAGAAATACTTGAAGCATACCTCAATACTGTTTCACTCGGTGCAGGTTGCTATGGTGTTAAAACTGCCGCTGAAACCTACTTCGGCAAAGATGTAAAAGATCTGACCCTCTTAGAGTGTGCAACCCTTGCAGGTATCACTCAGTCACCCTACAGCCAGAATCCTTATGCTGACTTTGAAAAGTGTATGAAGAGAAAGAATACATGTCTTTGGTATATGTATGATGAGGGTAAGATTACTCAGAAACAGTATGATAAGTACACTCAGATTGATACAAAAGTTAAACCAAAGGGCAGTACAACTGTAAGTTCAGGCAGTACAAACAACAAAAAGAGCGATATACTTTCCTGGTATGAAGAATATGTAGTTGACCAGGTAATTGCTGACTTGCAGGCAGAATATAACTACGACTATCAGGAAGCATGGAGAAAGGTTTATTACGGCGGTCTTAAGATTTATGCGGCTGTTGACCTTGAAGTGCAGAAGATAGTTGAAGATGCATACGAAAACAGAACGGGCTTCCCTTATTCCACAAAGGACTCCTATGGTGAGTATCCCGATTCATCAATGGTAGTTATGGACTATCAGGGCAGAATAGTTGCTTTGGTGGGCGGTACAGGCGAAAAGACCGCAAACAATGCTTATAACAGAGCTGTTGACCAGCGAGCAAAGAGACAGCCGGGTTCATCAATCAAGCCTCTTGCTGTTTATGCGCCTGCTATCGATCAGGGTATTATTACTCCGTCTTCACTTATTCACGATAAAGCTCTCGAAAAATATAACAACGGCAAAGACTGGCCTCAGAACTTTAACGGTGACCACGGTTCAGATGAATATCTGACAGTTGAAGAGGGTCTTGTTCGTTCGCTTAATACAATACCCGTTCGTATTCTTAAAGAGCAGCTCGGTACTCCTGCTGCATTCAGATACTGTAACGAGAGATTCCATCTCAATCTCGGTGCAAAAGATGAAGATCTCAGCCCCCTCGCAGTTGGCGGTACAAACACAGGTGTAACAACTCTTGAAATGGCAGCTGCATTCGCAACCTTCGGTAACGGCGGCAGATATTTCGAGCCCTACAGCTACTATCAGGTAACTGACAGAAACGGCAATGTACTCTTAGACAGATCTAAGACTCAGCCTGAGCAGGCTATCAAGGATTCAACTGCTCAGAGTATGCTCGGGATGCTCACAAAGGCTGTCACTCAGTCAAACGGTACAGGTTACGGTTCAAAAATCAGCCGTTTCCAGACATTTGCAAAAACAGGTACAACATCTGAAAATAATGATAAGTGGTATTGCGGTGGTACACCTCATTATGTAACAGCTGTGTGGTACGGCTATAATCATCCTGCAAATCTCCGTACGGGTTCATCAAACCCCTCAAAGACAATCTTCTACAGCATATTCTCTAAGATTCATCAGAATCTGCCTAATAAGACATTTGATCAGACGGAAACTGATGTTGATAATTATGTTGCAATGAGTCAGGAGGGATAATATGGTTATCCTTAGTGTTGACTACGGCGATATGCGCACGGGCGTTGCCGTGTGTGATAAGATGGGCATTCTCGCGTCACCCGTAGGTGTTGTCAAAGGCGACTATGCACCGAAAGTGGCAAAGGAAATTAATCAGATTGCCATTGATAAAAAGGCTGAGCTTATTGTGGTTGGTCTGCCTAAAAATATGGATGGCAGTGAGGGCGACCGCGCTGAAAAATGCCGCAGTTTCGCTGAACTGCTTGAAAATGTAACAGGTATTAAAACTGTTATGTGCGATGAGAGACTGACAACTGTTTCGGCTCATAGAGCTCTGAGTGCAGTTGATGTAAGGGGTCAGAAACGCAAAGACGTGGTTGATGCGGTTTCGGCTGTGATGATACTTGAATACTACCTGAGAAAAATGTAAATTATGTTTAAGAGAGGCGACTTCGGTCGCCTCTTTAAGCTTATCGGGCGGTAAAGGTGGGGTGGGGGCTCAGGGTGAAGCGAAGCTTCACGCGAGGACGCCGCAGGCGTCCTCGCAAATCACTGCGTGATTTCCTGAGCCCCCGACTTCCCACTTCATCTCACCTTTCTGAACATCTGCCAGATGCCGAAAACAAGAAGGAATCCACCGAAAAGTTTAGCTGAAATATAGGTAGGTATAAATTTAAGAATAATCAGACCGATAACAGCTCCGGGAATTGCGAAAGCCATAACAGGCAACGTCTTTCGTATTTTTAATGTACCGCGCTTTTTATAAGTGATAACACTAAGGAGTGCACAAGGTATGAAGAAAACAAGATTTATGCCTTGTGCCTGCTTTTGTTCAAGGCCGAGAAAGTTTACGAGATAGATAATCAGCACAGAACCGCCACCGAAACCCATTGACCCGAGTACACCTGCAAGAAGTGACGAAACAATCATGTATAAATCCACAGTTTCACCTCATAAGAATGTTAATGCCTGTGTAAATCATAAATCCGGCAAAGATTTTTTTCAGTATTTTATCAGGCAGTTTTTTCATTAATGCTGTACCGATTAAGGTGCCGATTATGCCAAATGGGATATAACCCAAAGCATCGTCAAGGCTGAAATAACCGAGATAGTAATAAATACTCGCATTAATTATGCACAAGGGGAGTATGACGGCAATTGCTGATGCCTGGGCTTGTTTCTGGTCAAGTCCCGAGCGTTTAAATAACGGTACTGCAACAAGTCCTCCGCCTGCACCAAATAAAGAGCTTATCAGACCCGTTACAAATGATAAAAAGTATCTTAGAGGTTTATTCATTTATAGTTCACCATAAAAATTAAAATAAATGTGCGATTCAGTTAAAAATGTCAGAAAATATTCTTAAAACATATAATATTCTATGAAATTCTTTGTTTTTCCTATTGCAAGAGGTAAAAAATAGTGTTATAATTTATTCATAATAAAAAGGAGGAATATACCATGGTTTGTAAGTTTTGCGGAAATACAATAGAGGATAACTCAGAGTTTTGCTTCATTTGCGGCAACAAGGCTATCAAAGACGAAATCCCTGCTGAGGAAGTTTTCACACAGCCTAAACCCGCTGAGGTTCCCGTTGTAACTGCTGAAGCTCCTGCAGCTGATGCTCAGACTGTATATACACAGCAGGCACCTGTATATGCTCAGCACACTCCCATTTTTGCACAGCAGGTTTATGTTCAGCAGACAGTTGCTCCCCAAAAGGCAAAGAAGGCTCCTAAGAGCTCAAGCTCAAAGGCTCTCAAGTTCTTTGCAGCTCTTTTTGCAGCAACATTTGTGCTTCAGTTCATTCCCTGGATCTGGTATAAGAACGCTAAGAAAGCAGAATATGAAGAAAAAGCAACAGCTATTCTTAATTCAATTATGGTTGGTCTTTGCATTTTCATGGCTATCGTGTGCGGTGTTCTTATCAAGACATTTATGCTGTAAATTTAAGAAGCATTTCCCTTCACTTAATGTGGAGGGATTTTTCTTTTATAGTTTTTCTCTTTTTTGAAAGAATATTAGTTGCTGTTGAAGCATAAGCATTAAACAGACAATTTTCAGAAAAGAGGACGAAAATATGACAAACGATAATATCTATAATTCCATTGCCTCGAGAACCGGGGGAGATATCTATATCGGTGTAGTCGGCCCTGTACGAACCGGCAAATCCACCTTTATAAAAAGGTTTATGGATGTGTTGGTTTTGCCGAATATCAGTGATGAAAACAAAAAAGAAAGAGCCAAAGATGAGCTTCCGCAATCATCAAGCGGTAGGACTATTATGACCACAGAGCCTAAGTTTATTCCCGAGGACGCTGCCGAAGTAACAGCCGATGATTCTATGAGGTTTCGTGTACGTCTGATTGACTGTGTGGGCTATATTGTACCCGGAAGTCTCGGATACATAGAAAATGACAAGCCCCGAATGGTCAAAACTCCTTGGTTTGATAAAGAAGTGCCCTTTAATATGGCGGCCGAAATCGGTACTAAAAAAGTTATCGATGAACACTCTACAATTGGTCTGGTCATAACCACTGACGGTACAATCGGTGATATCCCACGAAGTGATTATGAGCAGGCGGAGGAAAGAGTAATAAACGAGCTTAAAGCTATAAAAAAGCCTTTTATAGTGCTTCTTAACAGTAAAAATCCTGAGAGTCAGGCTTGCAAAAAACTCACAGATGAGCTGTCAGAGAAGTATGAAGTGGGCGTTATAGCAGTAAATTGTATGACTCTTACAGAGCAGGAAATCAAAAATATTCTCGCTAATCTTTTATATGAGTTTCCTATTAAAGAAATGAAGCTTAACTTCCCGAAGTGGATATCTCAGCTTGAGAAAGAGCATCCTTTAAGACAAAGTCTGTATTCGGGAATAATCAATTCAGCAGCTACACTGAAAAAGGTGAAGGATGCTAAAAACTTTACGGCAAATATAGCATCTACAGAAAATATATGTTCTTGTAAAATTGCAGACGCGGATCTTTCTTGCGGCAGTGTAAGAGTAAATTTAAGTGTAGATGAGGCGCTGTTTTATAAGGTGATGAGTGAAAAAACAGGTATTGAAATCAAAGATGAACAACAGCTTATGTCAGAGCTTATCGTTCTTGCAAAGGCGAAAAAAGACTTTGAACGCTTCAAACTTGCTCTCGATGAGGTTGAAGCCACAGGATACGGTATAGTTATGCCGACTATGGATGAGCTGAGTCTCGATGATCCGGAAATAATGAAGCAAGGCGGAAAATACGGAGTGAGGCTGAAAGCATCGGCACCGTCTATTCATATGCTTAAAGCAAACATTACAACAGAGGTTGCACCTATTGTCGGCACGGAAAGTCAATCGGAAGAACTGATAATGTATCTGCTGAAGGAGTTTGAAGAGGATCCGTCGAAAATATGGCAATCTAATATTTTCGGAAAAACTCTCGACAGCCTTGTGAATGAAGGTTTGCATAATAAGCTTTATAAGATGCCGACGGATGCGAGAATGAAACTGCAGGAGACACTTGAACGTGTGATTAACGAGGGCTGCAGTGGACTTATTTGTATTATACTTTAACCTTTGGCGGTGCAGTGGCACCGCTTTGGTTTTAGGTTGTGCGGGAGGAAAGGTTCGGCGGCTCCACCAAAGACGCTTTTGGCGTCTTTGCGGCGACTGCGTCGCCGTGCCGAATTTCATTCGGCTGTGGAGCCGCCGCCCTCCGATTTCATCAAACTTAGAATATAGAGTCAGAAGATACTTGAATTTAGATATAAGTTGTAATATAATGGTAAAAAGTTCCTTTAAGGAGAGATAATATGTCAAAGAAAATCATTATTGCAGGCGGCGGACACGGCGGTATCACCTGCGGTGCAATTCTCGCTAAAAACGGTTATGATGTAACAGTTTATGAAAAAAATGAAGCAGATAAAATGGGACACGACTGGACAGATATTTTTGACCCGAAAGCTTTTAAAGCTGTCGGTATGGAAATGCCGCCGAGAGAAATGTATGAGTTTAAAAACAATATGACATTTTTCGGCCCGGGTATGACAACAAAATTAACTCAGGATGTTCCCGAGGATGAGCTTGAAATACAGATGGAAAGAAAAGATATCTACAAATGCCTTATGGACTATGCTTTTGATTGCGGAGTTAAGTTTGAGTATGGCGTTACGGTTGAAGGTCCCGTTATGCTCGGCAACAGAGTTGTTGGTATTAAGACAGATTCAGGTGCAGAATACGCAGACCTCGTAATCGATGCCTGCGGTCTTAATTCACCCGTGAGAATGAATCTTCCTGAATATCTCGGCATTCAGAAAGAGGCTCAGGAGTTTGAACGTTTTTATGTTTACAGAGCTTTTTATGAAAAAGATATGAGTGTTGAAGTTACCGATAAATACAGAGTGCTTATGTTCTATCAGGGTAAGCTTGGTATTTCCTGGGTTGCTGACGATGGCGAGTACACTGACGTGCTTATCGGCCGATTCAAGCCTTTGGATATGGACGAAGTCGAAAAAACTGTAGCAAGCCTCAGAGCCGAATTCCCCGATCTTGGTGAAAAGAAACTTCGCGGCGGTCAGTTTGTTCAGATTCCCGTTAGACAGCCCCTTGGCGTGCTCGTAGCAGACGGCTATGCGGCCATCGGCGACAGTGCATTTATGACAGTACCTATTATCGGTTCAGGTATCGCTAATAGTATGAAAGCTTCGGCAATTCTTGCAGATACAATTATGTCAGATAAAACCGACTCATACAGTGCAAAAACACTTTGGAAGTATCAGAGAGAGTTTTATTCTAAGTTTGGTAACGGTCTTGCACCGCTTGCTTCAATCAAGCTTCTTCTTACACGTCTTCAGCCTGATGAACTGGATTACATATTTGCCACAGGTATCCTTAATGCTGTTGATATGACAATCACCGCAGATTCAATCAGCCTTTATGCAATGGTTAAGGATATGCTTATTCCCGAGTACCTTAAGGAAAAAATCAAGGGTCTTGCAGGTAATCCTGTTATCCTCAAAAAAATTCTCAGATTAGTTAAAGATATTGCTGCAATCACTGCAGTAACAACTGCAATGCCACATCAATATGACCTTAAAGCTGTTAATAAGTGGGTTAGGGCATATAATGCTTGTTTCAAGTCATAATAAAATTACCACCGCATTTCCGTTGGGAGTGCGG
>JAZRDY010000168.1:0-23103 GCA_045660525.1 Acutalibacteraceae bacterium
CTGGGGCTGAGCCTCATTGAAAAGGCCGTGCTCGATGTATGAACGAACTACGCCTGCAGTACCCTCGGGACGAAGTGTGATTGAGCGACCGCCCTTATCCTCGAAGGTGTACATTTCTTTCTGCACAACGTCGGTGGTATCGCCTACACCTCTCTGGAAAAGTTCTGTGTGCTCGAAAACGGGTACTCTGATTTCTTTGTAGCCGTAATTTTTTGCGATTTCGAGAACTGACTGTTCAACGAACTGAATTTTGTAGCTCTCTGAGGGTAATGTGTCTTGTGTACCCTTGATTGATTTTGTTACTAATGCCATTTTATATCCTCCAATTAGTAGTCAATAATTTCGCTTTTTTGGTTACTTTTTGAGCGATAGCAAAAAGTAACGCCTGCCCGGCGAGGGCAATGAAATTTATTTTATTAAGATAATTGAAAAATCTTATTTATCTGTCAAGTAAAATCTGTCTTTCATAAACTCGATTCTGGCTCTGAGTGCCTTTTGAGTTATCTCTGATTTTTGCATAATGTCAAATCCGTGCATTGTGCCTTTTGTTTCATTTAAGACAACATCAATACCGGTTGTGCGAAGCTTCTCAGCATATAAAATACCGTCATCGTGAAGACAGTCAAATTCAGCCGTTTCGATATACGCAGGAGGGAGCCCCTCAAAGCTCTCTGCCTCAACCGGTGAAAAATAAACATAATCATCACGGTTGCTATCTGCCTTTGTCATAGGCGATATACGATCTGAAAGAACCGAATTCCACATAGGTGTATCAGTGTATTTCTTGCAGGATTCGCTGTTATTACGAGCATCGAGAAACGGATACGGCAACATCTGAAAAGCAAGCTTTACAGGATGCTTGCGGTCTCTTGCCATAATAGACACACCAACCGCCAGAGTCGAGCCTGCACTGTCACCGCCGATACCGATACGCTCTTTATCTATACCGAGTTTTTCTGCATTGTCATACGTCCAGCACATTGCGGCATAACAGTCCTCAAAAAAAACGGGATGAGGATTTTTAGGCGCCAATCGGTAATTGACAAACAGCACCCTACAGCCGACTTTCTTTGCATAGCGCATAGCATTTTTATAGTGGTACCCTGCCGCTGAAAGAACAAATCCGCCGCCGTGAATATAGATAAGACAGGGGGCATTCCCTTTTATCTTTTTCGGTGATATATAGAAGCATTCAATATTCTCACCGTCATAGCTTTTTATTTCGTAACGTTTAACATTAAGACTGTCATCTTTATAGATAAACTTAGGTGTTTTCATGTTCGGTACCGCTATGGCAAGAAATTTCTCACTGATAGGCGGAGTGAAATATGAAAAGGGGAAAAAGTCTTTATTAATAGGATATTTGCTCATATTGTCTCTCCGTAAAACTGTTGTCAGTCTCGCTCGCCGCGAGGCATTACTTTTTGCTGCCGCACAAAAAGTAATCAAAAATGCGGACTTATATAAATAAAAAACTCCATCCTCAATGCACACCGCATTGGGGATGAAGCTGAAACTCCACGGTACCACCCCGATTGAACGCATACGCGTTCCACTCGCGGCCTTAACGCGGCAAACGGACCTGAGGTCAGCTCGGGAATGTCTTCGCCTTTTTCCTTTCACAAAGCACTTTCAGCCTTGGTGCTTCTCTCTGGGGTGGGGATAAAAGGTTACTCTTTTCCGTCGTTGCTTTTATATAGTATTAAGTTGGTTTTATTTTAAAATCCTACCTTGGGATTGACGATGTCACGCCAGTCAAGGTCGCCTCTTTCAAGAGCGTGGATGAGTGCCTCAGCTGTTGCAATATTAGTGGCAACGGGCACATTATGCACATCGCAAAGTCTTAAGAGACTTGCTTCGTTGGGTTCGTCTTTTTTGGCTGTAAGAGGATCTCTGAAAAGGAGAAGCAGATCGATTTCATTGCAAGCGATACGTGCCGCAATCTGCTCGTCGCCACCCTGATAACCACAGAGGAATCTTACAATGTCAAGACCTGTTGCCTCTGCAACCATTTTGCCTGTTGTACCTGTTGCACAAAGGGAATGTTTGCTGAGTGTGCCGCAATATGCAATGCAAAACTGAGTCATAAGCTCTTTCTTTGCATCATGAGCTATAAGTGCAATATTCAAAATAGTTTCCACCTTTCTCCTTCAGATATGATTTCACCAAGAATGATATCAAACCACTTATTATAATAACAAATAAATTGTCGATTTGCAATACTTTTTGGTAAATTTGGCGGAGATTTTATTCATTTTATAACAGAAAT
The DNA here is from genome assembly GCA_045660525.1 of Acutalibacteraceae bacterium. GTDB lineage: Bacteria > Bacillota > Clostridia > Oscillospirales > Acutalibacteraceae > UBA6857. The sequence goes on from JAZRDY010000168.1 coordinate 2,270, forward strand.
ATTAATCATATTTGCATATCAGACTTTAAGCACAGCGGTCTGACCGATAATTCTTTTAGCAATATTGCTCAGAGCCTTATATGATGCCTGACCCTTGTTATAAATATCTCTGCCCATTGAACCGAGTCTGATTTTCGGATCCTCAGGCACGATGCCTATAAGCTGAATCTGAGTCGCATCTATAACCGAGTCCATATTAAGAAGTCTGCCTCTGATAACGTCTCGCTTTGACACGCGGTTGATTATGAGTCTGATGTTGGTTACCCCCGCCTTTTCGATTTCTCTGCCTGCAATGCAAGCGCTTCTTACACACACAAGATCGGGAGTCGAAACAACAATAGCTCTGTCGGCAACACTGAGTGCCATATGTAATCCTCTCTCAATGCCTGCAGGGGCATCAAGGAGAATATAGTCAAAGTCGTTTTCATATTTTGAAGTCAGCCACTTCATAGAATAATCGCTGATATTGTCGTAACTTTCAGGGCAGGTAACAACACTGAGCCCGCCGTTTTTATAAATCGCATCGGCGGCTGAGCATCTGCCGAAAATAACATCACCGAAATTATATACCATCTGTTCTGTTACGCCTGTGAGCACATCAAGGCTTCTCAAACAGTCACAGTCTATAAGCAGCACTCTCATTCCGAGTGCACTCAGAGCCTTACCGATACCAACACAGACCGATGTCTTACCGACACCGCCTTTACCCGATGCAATTACGATTTTCTGAGCCATATAATTACCCTCTCTGATTTTTATTTAAGCAGAATGTTTTCTTTCTGAAGATTTTCGTTTGTATCTTTTTTTGCGAAATAATGTTCCATAATTGCTGAAGCAATGGGAGCTGTTGAACCACCGCTGCCTGCACCCTCGACACTGACGCATATAGCAATTTCAGGCTTTTCATAGGGCGCAAAGGTAATAAGGAAACCGTTATAGGTTTCTATTTTTCTGCCGTTAACACGCTTTGATACGGTTGTTGTACCTGTCTTTGCCGCAACCTTGCAGGGTACTTTTGTAAAGTTGGCATAGCTTTCTGTACCAACCAGGAGCATACCTCTGTGCACAAGGTCCCAGTTTTCGTCTGAGAAGCTCGCCTTTGAAAGCACCTGAGAGCCTGTTTCCATAACAGTCTGTGAAAGGTCTGAGCTCTTGACACTCTTGATTACGTGAGCCTTATATCTTGTGCCGCGGTTTGCGATGGTTGAAACATAAGAGCAAAGCTGAATGGGTGTGAACTGATTGTCACCATGACCGATGCCTGCCTGAATTGTAAGACCCGGAGTCCAGAGCTCACCTTTGAGTTCGCGGTGCTGCACAGTGTCAACGGTACCCTCACTTTCAGACAGCTCTATGCCTGTGGGTTCACCCAAACCGAACATTGAAAAATAGCTGTTGAGCTTTTCTATGCCGAGACGTCTTGCAGTGTCGTAGAAATAAATGTTGCAGGAATTATATATAGCCTGAACTACATTCTGATAGCCGTGTATTTTTGTGCAACGGGGCTGATAGTCTCTGTAGTGAGTGTAAATGCCCGTGCAGACAATTCCTATATCACCTTTGACAAGTCCTTCTTCAAGACCTGCCATTGCAACTGCAGGCTTAATGGTCGAACCGGGTGTATAGGTACTCTTGAGGGCTCTGTTCCAAAGGGGCTTGCTGACATCCTTTGAAAGCTTTTCGTAATCGTCCTGATAGGTTGAGTTGTCGTAGTTGGGATATGAAGCAATTGCAAGCACTTCGTTGGTTCTTGTATCCATAACAACTACCGAGCCTGTAAGCATATAGCTTCGGTCTGTGGACACCTGCAGTTTTTTGATGCCCTCTGCCAATGCCTGCTGAGACACCATCTGCAAGTCTCTGTCTATGGTCAGTATTACAGTGTTACCCTGCATGGGCATTTCTGTGTATTCTTCGGTTTTGTTGCCGTCGGCATCGGTGGTAATGGTCTTGACACCGTTTGTGCCGCGAAGATAGCTTTCCATCACAGACTCGATACCGCTTTTACCTATCATATCGTTGATGGTGTAACCGTCTTCTTTTCTGCTTTCATATTCCTCTTCGCTGATGTTGGCAACGATGCCTAAAATATGCGGTGCGAGAGTACCGTCGTAATAGTCTCTTTCGCTTGAAACCTGCACATCCACACCGGGAAGATGGTCACTTCTTTCTTTGATAGCCGATACGAGAGCACTTGAAACATCAGATGCGAACTCGTAATTTCTGCCTGTGTTAAAGCCTGTTTTCACCATTGAATAATAAACCGAAGCTATATCACGGGCATCTTTTAAAGGATAATCCTCAAGCTTATATTTGCTAACGAGAGCATTAAAGCAGTCTTCAACATCTGCATAATAGTTAAGGTCAAGGAATGCTTCGCTCTTGAGGTATGAGGTTTCGTTGGGCTTTTCTTTATCAAACTTGAGTGTGCCCTTTTTAGTTAAAAGAATGGGCAGATTATCATTCCACTCAACATCGTTTTTGCGGAACATTCTGATAAGCTCGATAATGATTTTGTTTCTTTCGGTGTAATCCTTAGGGAAACCGAGATAGTTGAAAACGATTTTGTTGACCTGCTTGTTTGTTACAAGAGGATAACCGTTTCTGTCTAAAATTTCACCTCTTATGGCAGGAACCGCAACGGATACCACAGACACAGCGGCTTCGGTTTCTTCGGCAGTACCGATAACCTGCACATTAAAAAGATGCACAAGGAATAATGCAAAAATTGTGCAGATAATAATCATCGACGCCGTTCCGCGCTTCTGGTTAGTTTTTTTATTCATACAAACGGCTCCTTTCTGAGATTTTTTTATTATATAGTCTGAGACTTAAATATGCTTAATATTTCTTTTGCTGATTTTTGTCGGTGGTCAGCTTCACAACAGCTTTCACCAGATAATAGTACACCGCCGTAAAGACGAGGCTGTAAAGACCCGAGGGAAGATAGAAGCTGAAAAGCATTGAAAATGCCCCCTCATAGCCACGCATAAAGATAAACACAAACCAATAGGCGGTGGTGACAAAGGTGCAGGCACCGAGCGATAAAAGCAATGCGGCAAAAACATTGTTTCTCACAAGATAGGTCACAGCCACGCCTGCCACAAAGCCCGCAAGGGCAAGCACCACCGAATAAAAGCCATCACCTCTGACAGTTGCAAAGTCCCAGAGAATGCCCGCAAGCAGACCGAAACTGAGTCCGCCCATGCTTTTTTCATTCATTGCGATGCACACCGTGAGAGGTATAAGCAAAAATGCCTTAGCCGAAAAAATAGAGGGAATTGCTCCGCCTGTGTGCTGAAAAATAGCAGTCACGGCAATAAGAAAGACAAAAAGAGTGCGTCGGATATATAAATTTTTGTTATCTGCAAACTTCACTCTTTTCACCTTCCTTTTCGGCAACGCCCCTTATAGGGCATTGCAGTTTTATATCTGCTTCGCAGATGTGATATTCGCCTTACGGCGAGTGATATTTTGCCTTGCGGCAAAGTGATATTTTTGCCCTCAAAGGCAAAAGTTGCGGGTCTGCGACGCTATTTGTAATTATAATTTCTCGGATAATCTTTATTCTATTATTTCCTCTATACCCTGACCTTCGAAATCAGTGATAACGAAAATGTCTTCTAATTCTTTTATGTTTACACCGGGCTCGATAACCGCGTAGTTTGAAAGGTCATATCCGCTTTCGCAGACCTCTGTAACACTGCCGATAATGAGTCCCTTGGGATATATGCCGCCGATACCCGATGTTAAAATCAGACCGCCCGGGGACACTGCCGTTGTTCTTTCAAGACCCGAAAACAGACAGCTGCCCTTTAAGGCATATTCAACCGTGGTTGTAACATATGCCGTCTCTCTTGTTTTGCTGTCAAGGGCACTGATGTTTACATCAGGGTTGAGAATTGACTGCACCACACTGTATGAGGGATGCACTTTTTTAACGATACCCACCACATAGTTGCCGTAAACGGCAGGGTCATTGACACTCACACCGTCGTTTGAGCCCTTGTCGATAATAAGCGATGTGAACATATCAGCGCTGTCAGTGCCGATAATGTGGCATCTTTCAAGGCTGAAGTCGGGATTTTCTTCTTTTACGCCGAGCATAGTTTCGTATGACTCGATTTTCTGAGCCATGTCGTTATACTCCACAAGCTGATTTTCATATTCAGCAATTTTCTGCTGAAGTCTTTCTATTTCATTCTGATAGCTGCCTGAGCTTCTGAAACTCTTGCCGAACCATCTGACATTGTCTGCTATATAAGATGCCGCTTTCTGCGCAGGGCTGAAGAGACTGCCCACGGCATTTGTCACGGGAGAAGACGAGTCTGATGTTGCGACAGCTATAACCGCACCCACAAGCAGGGCACATATAACAATCATAAAGGTTTTAAACTTGCGACCTTTTAAAAACTGAAGCATTTTTACACTCCCAAATAAAATATTTAATATAATACCATAGTCTCGGCTCCCTCCCCGAGGGAGCTGTCAGCTTTGCTGACTGAGGGAGAAATTCTGCACTCTGCACTCAGCACTCTGCACTCAACTTACGCTCTCTTACCAACCTTGCCGAGCACATCGCTTTCGAGATAAATACCTGTGCCGTCAACAACACAGTCAAGGGGGTTGTCCGCAACATTGACGGGCATACCTGTCTGCTGAGTGATAAGCTTATCAATACCGCGAAGAAGTGCACCGCCACCTGTAAGAGTGATACCGTGCTCCATAATATCAGCTGAAAGCTCGGGAGGTGTCTTTTCAAGAGTTGACTTGATAGCATCTAAAATCTGATTTACGTTATCAGCCAAAGCCTCTCTGATTTCTTCACTTGTGATTGTGATATTTTTAGGCAGACCGTCAACAAGGTTTCTGCCCTTGATTTCCATTCTGCCCTCGCCTTCATACTGAAGTGCTGAGCCGATTTTAACCTTGATGTCTTCGGCTGTTCTTTCGCCGATAAGAAGATTGTATTTCTTTTTGATGTAAAGGCTGATTGCACTGTCGAAGCTGTCACCTGCCGAGCGTACTGAGCGCGAGCAAACGATATCACCAAGTGAGATAACCGCAACCTCAGCTGTGCCGCCGCCGATGTCAACTATCATACTGCCGATAGCTTCACTTACGGGAAGACCTGCACCTATAGCCGCAGCCATTGGCTCTTCTATAAGGCTTACATACTTAGCACCCGCTTCAATTGCAACGTCGTGCACATTTCTTCTTTCAACCTCTGTTACGCCTGAGGGAATGCAGATAACTACTCTCGCCTTGGCAAGGTACGAGCCGCCGAGTGCTCTCTGAATGAACTTCTTAAGCATTTCGCAGGTAACATCAAAGTCAGCGATAACACCGTCTTTAAGAGGACGCATTGCTGTAATTGAACCGGGAGTTCTGCCGATCATTTCCTTAGCCTGCATACCAACGGAAACAACCTTGGCAGGCTTTGAGCTGACATTGATTGCCACAACTGACGGCTCACGGATAACGATGCCTTTACCCTTAACAAAAACAAGGGTATTGGCGGTGCCTAAATCTATGCCGATATCTTGGGAAAATAACATATATAAATTCTCCTTTCGGATGTAAATTCAAATGGATATAGTTTGATATTTTATTATATAATAAAATCTATATTTACTCAATAGCAAAGCTGAATTTTTTTCACTTTTTTTAATTGTTGGCATAATACCCTGAATCAATTCATAATTTCCCATTCATTATCAGTCTCTCCCGCTTGAGCCGCGGGGGCTCATACTTTTGTCGGTTGTGACAAAAGTAAGCAAAAACACGCTTTGCTTTTTCGTCCGCAAGTGATAAAAATTACCGGGTCGGGTTGTTTTTTTTACTTTTATGTTTGCTCCCTTTCTGCTCACCGCGGCAATGAAAACAAGCTTTCTGCTTATCGGTAATTTTTATATTGCTACCGTCTGCTTTTCATCTGCTCGTTTGCCGAACAGCTCAGATTTCCGATAACTTATTACTATTGAGTCGCTACAGATTGCACTTGCACAAAAAGTATTTTGTCTCCTTTTTGTCCGTAGTTTTCAAGCAAATCCTACTTCGACATTCGACGCCGCTACAGGGCGTTTTCAGATAATGAATTCCTTTTTACGTGGATGTTTTTGTGTTGCTTTATGCAAAGCACTATAAAACCTTATTCGCTGCGGAAACAACAGACGCAGGCGGGTAGTCTTTATATAAAAAGAGATAACTTTTGACATCAGATCAAAAGTTATTAAACAGCAGAGCTTTGGTCGCTTCGTAAGTCTGTTGTTGCAGGCGGACTAACGGTAAATTTAAAAAGAAAAAGCCGTGTCTACAAAAAAGAGCGATTTGCTTCCTTTGTCGCTCAGGACAAAGGAAGTGCCTCCGCGGCATGAGCGGAGTAGGCGATAAAAGATAGTACAAACAAAAATTACAAAAGCACAACAGCCAAGCTTCGCCGGAAAACGGCAAAAGTCAAACCACCAATATATAAAAAGCAGAAACTGTCCTGAACAGCTTCTGCAAAAAAATTATACTCTGACTTTACCGTAAACACCAAACTCCGAAAGAACTCTTGAAGCCTGCGAAACCGGCAGACCCATTACGGAAAAGTAATCCCCTTTTATCTCTTTGACAAGCACATTGCCGTAGCCCTGAATGCCGTAACTACCTGCTTTATCACTGCACTCGCCCGAGGCGATATAGCTTTTTATTGTCTCTTCACTGAGCTGATAAAACTCAACCTCGGTGGTGTTGCTGAAAACCTCGGTTTTATCCTTACTGCAGATGCATACACCCGTTGAAACTGTGTGAGTTTTACCCGAGAGCATAGACAGCATATTGAAAGCATCTTCATCATCCTTGGGCTTGCCTAAGATTTTGCCGTCAATTGCCACAACTGTATCACAGCCGAAAACCACAGCATCCTCATTATCTTTCAAAACGGCCATAGCCTTTCTTTTGGCAAGCTCCTCAACTGTTTTTTCAGGTGACAGCTCCTCAGTTATATTTTCGTCGGCATCAGACACGATTATCTCAAAGCTGAAGCCTGCATTTTCAAGTATTTCTTTTCTTCTGGGTGAAGCCGAAGCCAAAATAAATCTGCTCATTATATCTTACCCTCTCTTTTAAGCACACTGAGCTTGAGTATTGCGGCAACAGTTTTCGCATCGCGGATGTCGCCTTTCATTACCATATCAAGTGCGTCGCTGAATTTTATCTTCTCCACGCCTAAAAACTCACCTTCGTCAAGGCGCTGACTTGTCTTGCTAAGTCCCACCGCGGCGTACATTCTGATAATTTCACTGCAATAAGCTACCGTGGGATAAATCTCGCCTAAGGAAATGACCTTATCAGCCACGATACCGCACTCTTCTTCAAGCTCACGTTTACCTGCCTCGAGAGGATCTTCTCCCTTTTCAAGCTTGCCTGCGGGCACCTCTAAAAGCTCGCGGTGAAAGGGATAGCGGTACTGTCTGACCATAAGAAGCTCATCGTCTTCTGTCAGGGCGGCAACGCATACACCACCACTGTGTTCAACTACCTCGCGGAATGTTTTTGTACCGTCAGAAAGCTCAACATCGTCAAGGTGTACTCTGATAATTTTGCCGTCGAATATTTCTTTTTCATTTAATGTTTTTTCTGTAAAAGCCATAATATTTCTACCTTTCATCATATCCTGATTCACCTGACAATATATTTGATATTAAGGACAGGTGATAAATAATGAATTACATAGTCAAACCTACCGTATTTGATTATAACACAAACAAACAGATAATAGAAGAGCTAATTTTGGAATATCCCTTTTTAACTGCAGAACTTTGCTCTCGGACAGCCCTTGGCAGGGGGATTTTTGCTCTTAATATCGGCAATCAGGAAAACTCCGTTATATATGCAGGGGGATTTCACGGCAGTGAGTGGATAACGAGTCTCGCGCTTTTACTCTTTGCAGAAAGGCTCTGCCACAGCATCAAGCATTCCAAAACCCTTTGCGGTGTGGATATGAAACGGGCTCTGAGTCAGTTGGGAGTAACAATCATTCCCTGCGTCAACCCTGACGGTGTTGAGATAGCCACAAGGGGTACTCAGAGTGCGAAAAATCTCAAGGGTTTCGTTGAAAGTCTCGGCTGTGAGGATTACAGCAAGTGGAATGCAAATGCTATGGGTGTGGACATCAACCACAATTTCAATGCAGGTTGGCAGGAGCTCAGACAGCTTGAACGAGAAAAAGGCATCAACTCCCCTGCCCCGAGACAGTTCGGCGGTGCGTACCCTGAAAGTGAAGCGGAGACCAGAGCACTTACAAGGCTTTGCAGAATAAAGCAATTCCGTCAGTGTATGGCGCTTCATTCTCAGGGTGAAGAACTTTATTGGCAATACGGTGATTATTCACCGCCACAGGCAAATATGATGGCTAAGATTTTAGCCGACTCCTGCTCATACACTCTTGTGACCAATGCGGGACTCGCCTCACACGGCGGCTTCAAGGATTGGTTTATAAGCGAGATGAAGCGCCCCGGCTTCACTATGGAAATCGGCAAGGGGGAAAATCCGTTGCCCGAAAGTGAGCTGTATGAGATTTACGGCAGAATTGAGGAAGCGCTGGTGCTGTTTGCACTGATGTGAAAACAAGACAAATTAGCAATTAGTAATGAGCAATTAGCAATATGGTCGCGGGTTTACCGACTTTTTAAAGTTAGGCTTTCTCCGCAGAGAGAGATTGCTCAAAGCTTGAAGTAAGCAGATTATAAAATATAGAGTCTTACCTTGAAAAATGGCTTGACCTATTTAGCCTATCCTTTCAGGGCAATGTTATTAACTTAGGACAGCTTCTTGTTTTTTTCGGGGGGATTGTGCTGTTGTAATTTTTTGTTTGTTGTTTCTTTTACCGACTACTCGCTCATGCCGCGGGGCACTTCCTTTGTCCTGAGCGACAAAGGAAGCAAAGCGCTCTTTTTTATAGACACTGCCTTTGCATTTTTTAATATACCGTTAGTACGCCTGCATCAACAGACTTACGAAGCGCCCAAGCTTCTGCTTTTTATCTGCCTTTGATAAATGCCAAAGGTTATCTCTTTTATATAAAAACTACCCGCCTGCGTCAGTTGATTCCGCAGCGAAGAAGGTGTTAAATTAAAGCAACAAAAAAACGAGCGTAAAAAGGAATTCATTATTAAAAAGGCAGACCGTAGCGGCGACGAATGTCGAAGTAGGATTTACCTCAGAAGCACGGACGAAAAGGAGACAAAATACTCGTTCCTAAGGTGCAATCTGTAGCGGCTTTGCTGTAACAAGTCAGCAGAAAATTGAGCTGTTCGGCAGACGAGCAGATATAAAGCAGACGGTAGCAATTGAAAAAATTACCGATAAGCAGAAGCTTTGCTTCCACCTGTCGGTGAGCAGAAAGAGAACAAACAGAAAAATAAAGAAATACCTTAAGCGGTAATTTTTCGCCTGCGGACAAATTAGCCAAAAGCGTGCTTTTGCATACTTTTGTCACAACCGACAAAAGTATGAGCCCCCGCGGCTCAAGCGGTGCAGAACATAAAAGATACAACAAACAAAAACCATAAAGAACTCGCTGATTTATACCGATATTTGTTAAGTTAATGACATTGCCTTTCAGGAGAGACGGATGCCGTAGGCTGACGGAGAGGCTTATAATGCGGAGCGACCCTTATTGCTCATTGCTCATTAAAAAAAGCTCACCGAAGTGAGCTTTTTTCTTTACCAGCCGAAGCCGAAATAATCATTGAAGAAATCTTCAAAGCTACCTGCACCACCGTAGTAGTAATCACCATTATAGCTGGGAGCTGTTGTTGTAGGCTCCTCTTCCTGAGAGTCGCCCTTGTCTTCAACAAGTGTGATTGTCACATCAAAGGTTGTTGTCTTGTAAGTTCTCTGCTCGATACGGCAAAGAGTAAGTGTGAGTGTGTCACCAACTGCACCTGTATCAATAAGGTCGAGAAGCACACTGCTGTCGTCCATTTTCTTGCCGTTGACAGCGATAATAAGGTCGCCGACCTCTGCCTTGGTGTTTGCAAGTGAGCTGTCTTGTGAAATGCCTGCAATTACAAGTGAACCCTGAGGAAGACCCTTAATGGAAACTACCATGCTGTAAAGCTGATATGCACTGACCTCAGCATACTGAATACCGAGCTTGGGTCTGTTGGGTACGTATTGATATTTAATGAGAGACTCAACCACACTCTGTGCAATTGATGTAGGTACTGCAAAGCCCATACCCTCATATTCTGTGCTTGCGATTTTTGATGAGTTGATGCCCACAATCTGACCCGCTGTGTTAACAAGTGCACCGCCTGAGTTACCGGGATTGATTGCAGCATTGTGCTGAATGCAGGTCATTGTATATGTTGCGCTGACACTTCTGTCAATAGCTGACACGATACCATCTGTGATAGAGCCGAAATACTCAGCACCGCCGGGGTTACCGATAGCATAAATAGGCTCGCCAATTTTAAGGGTTGATGAGTCGCCGATTTCAGCAAGAGGCAGACCTGTTGCCTTAATCTTAAGCACGCCGATGTCTGTTCTTGTATCTGTAGCAACCATTTCAGCTTCGTATGTTTTGCCGTCGAGAAGAAGCACACCGTAGGTTACATTGCTTTCATCAATAACGTGAGCGCAGGTAACAACATAAGTATAGGTGCCTGTGCTGTCTTCGCCCCAGAGCACACCTGAGCCCTCGCCTGCAAGCTGACCGCCTGAATAAACCATAACACCAACAACGCTGGGTCTGACTTTATCTGCAACATAAACTGAGTTTACAGAGCTTATCTCCTTTGAGGGAGCTGTTGTTTGTATTGCGTTGATGGTGATATCCTCACCCTGCTGTGTGGTATCTGTTGTCTGCTGATTGCTCACACCGCTGTCACCGCCGAAAAGGCTTGTAACAATTGCGCCCAGAGCAATAACAATGCAGATTGCAACTATGGCAATAATTGCAGTTTTACCCTTTGACTTTTTGGGCGGTGTGATATCGGGGCCGCGGTATTGAGGCTGATTGAAGTTATATCCCTGATTATTGTATGACTGCTGACTGAAGCCGTTTGCATTGCCGTAGGGCTGCTGATAAGCACTGTGATATTCAGGCTGTTTCGGTGCTTCGTAAGGATTGAAAGCAGGCTGTTCAGCCTTAGGCTCGTTTGCGGGAGTAAAATCGCGCTTTGGGAAGCTGTCGAAAGGATTGCCCTGATAAACCTCATAATTTTCTTCTGAGGTGACCGCTTCAGCCTGAGCTGTTTCGTCTGATGCGTATACATCGTCAGCCATATCCTCATCTTTAGTGTGCGAAAAAACATCTCTCGAGGTTATAGGTGAAAATATATCACCTTGTTTTTCTTCACCGAATATTTCTCTCGGGGGCGTATTTTCGCCATCGAAAAGCTCATCACCGATTTTATTTTCGTTGTCGTTCATAAGTATTGCTCCTTTTATCTGCCCTGTTAAGGCAGGACACTATAATCTATTTTATAAGCATAGCCATAGTTTATATACCGATATTTAAAGAAAGTTAAAAATTGTTAAATCAAAAACCATTTATTCTGAAAAGGGTATTTCAAAACTGAATTCCGTATATTCACCCTGTTTGCTTGATGCGCTGATTTCACCCTCGTGCATATTAATAATGGTTTTGACAATATACAAACCAAGACCTACACCCTTGGTATCAAAACTGCGTGATTTATCGACCTTGTAAAATCTTTCAAAAATTCTCGCAATTTCTTCTTCGCTGACACCTGCACCTGAGTTTCTGATAGTCACTTTCGTACTCTCGCCGTCGCTGTGAGCTCCCACTGTTATCCTGCCGTTTTCAGGTGTGAATTTAACTGCGTTGTCAAGCAGATTATAGATAACCTGCTGTATAAGGTCGCGGTCAGCTTCTATGATAATGCTCTTCATCTTTTCAAAGCCTTCGATTTCGATATGCTTATCGTTTATTTTCTTTTCAAAGCTGAGCAAAGTTTCGAAAAGCTGAGCACTGACATCATATTTCGTAACGGCAATTTTAATTTCACCCGCTTCGATTTTTGATATATTGAGCATTGATACAACCATTCTCGAAAGTCGTTTAACCTCACTTGAAACAATAGAGAGATATTTCTTTTCTTCCTCAGGCGGAATAGTACCGTCGAGAATACCGTCGATGAAACCTCCGATTGAAGTCATAGGGGTTTTCAGCTCGTGTGAGACATTGGCTATGAAGCTTTTCTGAGCTTCGTCGTCTATTTTAAGCTCATAAGCCATCTTGTTAAGCGCCTTGGCAAAGTCGCGGAAATTGCGTTTTTTATAATCCTCGTTGGCTTTATATTCAAAGTCACCGCGGGCAAAATGCTCTGTAGCCTCCTGCATTTCCGTCAAAGGCTTAGTAATACCTCTTACAATAAAGAAAATAGCAATAAACACCACCCCAAGAGCAAACAGTGTCAGATAAAAGAAGGTGACGGATATACTTGTTACATAAGGCACAAGACCTGTAATAGCATCTTCAACAGCAAATACCACGCAAAGTATATTTCCGTCGGCATCTGTTACGGGCTTTGCAGCAACAAACCTGCCTGCACCGAAATCTTCATCGGTTACATAGTCGGAAAAGCCGCCTTCTTTTGCCCTTGTGATAGTGTCCAGGGATACCACCATATTTTTATGATTCGCGCATTTTTCCGATTCACCGCTTTCGCAGTCACCGCACAGAATAACACTGCCGTGAGAGTCGGTGATAAAATATTCAGACTGAGTTGCCTCAGACATTATCTGCAACGTGCCCACTATCTTTTCGTCAACGTTTTCCGTTCCGTTAATCTCACTGCAGATTCGGGCTATATTGTCTGAATTATCTGTAAGCATATCAACCTTATCAGTCCACCACTGAGCCGCAACAAACGACGTCATAAGAAGACCGATAAAAATAAAGCTGACTGCAACCGTTACCGAAGAAATAGTGAAATATCTGATAAAGAGATTACTGCCCTTTTTCTTTCTTTTGGCTTTGGGATTTGTTTTTTTCATAGGATTTCCTCCCGTTTCAATAACACGCCTGACATTCATCAGGCGTTTAAATATTGTATTATCTCAGGATAATTATTCCTTTGTTTCAAACTTGTAGCCTACGCCCCATACTGTTCTGAGTTCCCACTTATCTGAAGCGCCTTCGAGTTTTTCGCGAAGTCTCTTAACGTGAACGTCAACAGTTCTTGAGTCGCCGTAGTAGTCATAGCCCCATACTTCATCAAGAAGCTGGTCTCTTGTGAATACTCTGTTGGGGTTTTTCGCAAGGTGGAAAATAAGCTCCATCTCTTTGGGAGGTGTGTCAATCTGAACACCGTTAACCTTAAGCTCATAGTTTGTAAGGTTGATTGAAAGCTTATCGTAGTGAACTTCCTTAATTTCTTCAGCAGTTGAAGAAGCACTTCTTCTGAGAACTGCCTTGATTCTTGCCACGATTTCTTTTGTATCAAAGGGTTTTACCACATAGTCATCGGCACCGAGTTCGAGACCGAGCACTCTGTCAAAAACTTCACCCTTCGCTGTGAGCATAATAATGGGAGTTTCAGAGAACTTTCTGATTTCTCTGCAAACCTGCCAACCGTCAAGCTTGGGAAGCATAATGTCAAGAAGCACAAGGCTGGGGCTTTCTTCCTGGAACATTGTTACAGCTGCAACACCGTCGTTGGCTATTACAACATTATAGCCCTCTTTTGTAAGGTATAATCTGAGAAGTTCACAGATATTGAGGTCATCATCTACAACGAGGATTTTTTCTACGTTCATGGTTTTACTCCTTTTGTTTTATTTGTTTATATTATAGGGCATTAACTTTAAATTACTTTAATATTTTTAACTTAAATCATCGAATGTAATCAATACAATCACATTCTTTCAGGTGCGTCAACCTTAAGCATATTGAGAATGCTCTTCATTGTATCTTTAACACAGACACAAAGGAAAAGTCTTGCCTGCATAAGCTCTTCATCCTCAACGCTTACACGGCAGGCGTTGTAGAACTTATGGAAGTGAGTTGCAAGGTCAACTGCATAGTGAGTAACCTTGGCAGGGTCGTAGTTTTTAGCGGCGTTGATAATAACATCGCCGAGAGTTGAAAGGAAGCGGATAAGCTCTCTTTCTTCGGGACATACGAGCTTAGCAAGTTCTTCTTTAGTGCAGTCTCTGACAATCTTGCCCTCAGATGCAATTTTTGAAAGGATACTGCAGATTCTCGCGTGAGCATACTGGCAATAGTAAACGGGATTCTGTGAGCTTTCCTCAACTGCAAGGTCAAGGTCAAAATCCATAAGAGAGCCCGGTTCTCTGATGTTAAAGAGGAATCTTACTGCGTCGATGGGCACTTCATTGAGAAGGTCAACGAGAGTAATAGCCTTACCTGTTCTCTTTGACATTCTTACAACTTCACCGTCGCGTACGAGACGAACGAACTGCATAAGCAGAATATCGAGTCTGTCGGGGTCAATGCCCACAGCCTTCATAGCACCCTTCATTCTTGCAACGTGACCGTGGTGATCAGCGCCCCAGACGTCAATTGCTTTATCGAAGCCTCTCTTTTCAAGCTTGTTTCTGTGGTATGCAATATCTGCCGCGAAATATGTGGGGTTGCCGTTTGCTCTGATGAGTACGTCATCCTTGAGCTCAAGCTTGTCAATATATTCCTGAGTCTTGCCCTGAGCTAAGAGCATCTCAGTCTGAATTTCAATATTTTTATACCAGAGAGCGCCGTCCTTTTCATAGGTGTAGCCCTTTTCTGTGAGAATGTCGATGGTTTCTTTAAGCTCACCGCCGTTGTGTAAAGTCAGCTCGCTGAACCATAAGTCATAGTCGATTCGGTACTTTGCCATAGCTGCACGCATATTTTCAAGGTTTTTGGGAAGCGCAAACTCTACGAGAGCCTTTCTTCTTTCTTCCTCTGTCTTTTCGAGATACTCGTCACCGTAAACAGCTCTGAATTCAGTTGCTCTTTCGACTATATCTTCGCCGTGATAGCTGTCTTCGGGGAGTTCTGCATCTTTGCCGCAGATCTGCTGATATCTGATATCAAGTGAAAGTGCGAATTTATCAATCTGATTGCCTGCGTCGTTGACGTAAAACTCTCTTGCAACGTCATAGCCTGCATAATCTAAAACAGCGGCAAGACAGTCACCGAGAGCACCGCCTCTGGCGTTACCCATATGCATGGGGCCTGTGGGGTTAGCTGAAACGAATTCAACGTTGATGCTCTTGCCCTTGCCGTAATCGCTTCTGCCGTAGCTGTCGCCTGCTTCTTTTATTTCAAAAAGGATGTCGGCATAATAGTCGTCGCAAAGGAAGAAGTTGATAAAACCGGGGCCTGCAATTTCAACCTTTTCGAAGTATGTGCCCTCGAGATTCATATTTTCGCAGATAGCTTCTGCAATCTTTCTCGGAGGCAGACGGTACGCCTTGGCATTGACCATAGCGGCGTTGGTTGAATAGTCGCCGTTTGCTCTGTCTGCGGGTACCTCAACCTGAAAAGCATTGCTTTCACCCTCGGGTAAAAGTGCCTTACCCTGAGCTGAAGCTATTGCTGATAAAACAAGATCTTTAATCTGATTTTGTGCTTTATTTACAATCTTAGACATTTTGATTATTCCTCTCTTAAAAACTTCTCTGATATTTTGCCTTTTCGTCTTAACGTTATATCAAACTCGGCAAAACCCAGAGCTTCACCGCCTGAATAGGTATGGTATGAAAACTTAAGTTTCAGTCCGTCGTCGGCAATATCTGTTGTTATCTCTTTGCCTACAATATCCAGGCTGAATTCACCAAAGGGAAGCTTATGATATGAAACGTGTCTTATACCTTCTTCAATCGTCATATCCGTTTCAATTTCGGCGTGGCGCTTTATTGTCACCTTTTTACCGTCTGTAACAGTGATGTGTGTTTCTTCATTTACACCGTTTTTTTCTTCTTTATAGCTCAGACTGTAACCGCCGTCGATGAAGCTGAAATCCGCGTGAGTTATAACCTCGTTTTCGGTTTTGTCACCCTCAACAATATTGACGGATCTGACTTTGATAAGATAATTGCAGCTCATTTTTCTGCCCTTTCAATGTGAATATAAAAATACATAATATATATTATCACATAAATTACGAAAAATCAATTTATTATTTGTGTTTTCTTGAGATTTTTTAAGGTTGACAGAGGAAGTAAGCTTGTCTCTCCTTTTAGGTGGGGGTCAATTCATAATTCATAATTGACTTTATCTCTCCCAAAAGGTATAATGTTAAGCTGTAATATTAATTTCGAGGTGACATTATGTTTTTATGCTATAAAGAACCTGCAAATATGAGCTACTACGGCTGGGAAAACGAGGCACTGCCTCTCGGTAACGGTAAAATCGGCGCCAAGGTTTTCGGCGGTATGGAATGTGAGCTTATCCACTTTAACGAAAAAACTCTCTGGTCAGGCGGTAAGGATGCAGAGGGTTTCAATTACGGTGTGAAAAAAGACGACAAGGGCGCAGCTCTTCGCGAGCTTCAGACTCTTCTCGCTGAGGGTAAGGTAAAGGAAGCCACCGCTAAAATGAAAAATCTCGAGGGTGATATGACAGGCTTCGGCAACTATCAGTCCTTCGGTAACCTTTATATGTCATTCGACCACAAAGGTGAAAAAGATAAATACACCCGCGACCTTGAGCTTGATACAGCTTCGGCAATGGTCAGCTATAAAATCGAGCAGGCTTCATATACCCGTCACTATTTCATCAGCTACCCCGACAATGTTTTTGTGGGCAGAATTCAGGCTGAAACCAAAGAAAGAGAAGACGGCAAAGAGGTCGAAAAAGCAAAGCTCAACATTGATGCATATTTTGTGTCTGACCAAAAAGGCATCAGCAAAGCCGAAAACGGTACTATCACAGTTGCAGGCACGGTTATGGGCAATGTGGGTACCGACGCAAAGGCAAGTGCAGATGCCAACTCAATGAAATATGCAGGTGCATTCAAGTTTATCACCGACGGTGAAATCACCGAAACCGACGACGGTCATATTAAAATCAGCAATGCCGAAACTGTTATGATTATCGCATCACTTGCCACCAACTACATAAACTCATTCCCCGAATATTTCAGCGACGTTGATCCTCTCCAAAAGGCTCTTTCTTGTGTGGACTCTGCCGCTGAAAAAACCTTCGGCGAATTATACAGAGCTCACCTTGCAGACTACAAGCCTCTTTATGACAGAGTGAAGTTCAGTCTTGAAGAGGGCGACCACATTATGGCAACAGACTTTCTTCTCAGCAGATTTGAAAAGAAAGGCGAATACAAGAGAAATCTCATCACACTTCTTTTCCAGTATGCGAGATATCTGCTTATTGCATCTTCACGCGACGGCTCACTGCCTGCAAATCTTCAGGGTATATGGAATGCGAAAAATAATCCGCCCTGGTGCTGTGACTATCACTTCAATGTCAATGTGCAGATGAACTATTGGCCCGCTTATGTTGCCAATCTTGCAGAAACAGCTCTGCCCTATATCGACTTTGTCAATTCACTGAGAAAGCCCGGCAGACTTATTGCAAACAAGACTCTCGGCATCGGTGAAAACAAGGCTGACGGCACCCCCGACACTGATAAGGCAACAGGCTTTATGCTTCACACTATGGTCACTCCTTTAGGCTTTGTGGGCCCCGGCAGCGAATGGCGTTGGGGTTGGGCACCCACCAACGGTGCCTGGGCAATTCAGGGTATGTATGACTATTTCCTTTTCACAAAAGATATTGAAAAGCTCCGCAAAGACATCTACCCCACTATGGAAGAATGCGCTCTTATGTGGACTCAGCTTCTTGTGGAAGACAAAAAAACAGACAGACTCGTCTGCTCACCGGGTTATTCACCCGAGCACGGCCCCGTTGCTGCAGGTAACACCTATGACCAGTGCATTATCTATAATCTTTACGAAGACCTGCTGTCAGCGGCAGAGTACATGACAAAGGCAGGCTATGGCGATGAAGTAAATGAAGAAATTATCGCTAAGGTAAAAGAGCAGATAGTACGCCTGAAGCCCCTGCATATCGGCAAGTGGGGTCAGATTAAAGAGTGGTATGACGAAGACAGCTTCTTTATGCGCGGTTTTTATAACCAGAGCGTGCAGAGAAAGCACAGACACATCTCACATCTGCTGTCGCTTTATCCTTTCAAACAGATCACTCCCGACAATGAAGCTCTCGCAAACGCAGCTCTCACCACTCTCAAAGACAGAGGTAAAAAGAGCACAGGCTGGGGTCTTGCAATAAGACTTCTCAGCTATGCCCGACTTCACAAGGGTAACGACTGCGACGAAATCGTTGAACAGATTATCAAGTCAACTATTCTTAAAAATCTCTTCGGCACTCATCCCCCATTCCAGATTGACGGTAACTTCGGTCTGCTTGCAGGCATCTGCGAAATGCTTGTGCAGAGCCACGGTGATTACATTCAGGTGCTCCCAGCACTGCCCATAAGTTGGGTAAACGGTGAGGTCAGCGGTCTTATGGCAAGAGGCAACTTTGAAATCAGCCTCAAATGGAAAGACGGCAGACTGGGGGATGCATCCGTCAAATCAAATCTCGGCGGCGAATGTGCTATCAAATACGACGGCAAGGTTATGATCGTTTATGATGAAAACGGCAACGAAATCGAAACAGCATTTGACTGCGGTGTGACAAGATTTAAGGCAGAAAAAGGCAAGACTTATAAATTCAACTGAATATAAAAACATAAAAGGCACGAAACAATTTCGTGCCTTTTACTATTATAAAATTTACCAGATAACTCTTGTTGAGATTTCTTCTTTGATGAGCTCAATGAAGTCTGCAACTGCCATTGAACCCTGGTCGCCGTGACCGCGTTTTCTGACTGAAACTGTGCCTTCTTCAGCTTCTTTATCACCGATAACGAGCATATAAGGAATCTTCTCAAGCTGAGCTTCACGAAGCTTATAGCCGAGTTTTTCACTTCTTGTGTCAATATCAACATCGTCGATGCCTGCTTCCATAAGTGCAGCCTTAACTGCATAAGCAGCATCCTGATGACGGTCAGCAATAGGAAGAATACGAACCTTTTCGGGTGCAAGCCATACAGGGAATGCACCTGCATATTTTTCAATAAGAAGAGCGAGTGTTCTCTCGTAGCAACCGATTGAAGTTCTGTGGATGATATAGGGATTCTTCTTTGTGCCGTCTTTGTCAACATATTCCATACCGAACTTTTCAGCAAGCATCTGGTCGATCTGGATTGTGATAAGAGTATCTTCCTTACCGTGTACGTTCTTGATCTGAATGTCAAGCTTGGGACCGTAGAAAGCAGCTTCACCGATACCGATTTTGTAATCAATGCCGAGGTTGTCGAGGATTCTGCCCATCATACCCTGAGCTTCGTCCCACTGTTCTTTGGTACCGATATATTTTTCTGTGTCAGCGGGATCCCACTGTGTGAAGCGGTATGAAACATCTTCGTAAAGGCCGAGAGTCTTAAGCATAAATGTGCAAAGCTCAAGACAGCTCTTGAATTCGTCTTCAAGCTGTTCGGGAGTACACATAAGGTGACCCTCTGAAATTGTGAACTGACGAACACGGATAAGACCGTGCATTTCACCTGATGATTCGTTTCTGAAAAGAGTTGAAGTTTCACCGAGTCTCATGGGAAGATCTCTGTATGAACGGGCTCTGTTGAGATATGCCTGATACTGGAAAGGACAGGTCATGGGACGAAGAGCAAAAACTTCATCATCTGTTTCTTCTTCACCCATTACAAACATACCGTCTTTATAGTGATCCCAGTGACCTGAAATTTTGTAAAGGTCGCTCTTAGCCATAAGAGGAGTTTTGGTACGAAGCCAACCACGCTTCTTTTCTTCGTCTTCAACAAAACGCTGAAGTGTCTGCACGATATGAGTACCCTTGGGAAGAAGAATGGGGAGACCCTGACCGATGAAATCTACAGTTGTGAAGATTTCGAGCTCACGACCGAGCTTGTTATGGTCACGCTTTTTAGCTTCTTCAATCTGAGCAAGGTGAGCTTCAAGGTCAGCAGCCTTTGTGAAAGCTGTGCCGTAAATTCTCTGAAGCATCTTGTTTTTGCTGTCGCCTCTCCAATATGCACCTGTGCAAGATGTGAGCTTGAACGCCTTAACTCTTGAGGTGTCGGGAAGATGGGGGCCTGCACAGAGCTCTTCAAATTCACCCTGACGGTAGAATGAAATCTTCTCACCCTTGTCAGCGTGCTCTTTGATAAGCTCAACTTTGTATGTTTCGCCGCGGCTTTCCATAAGTGCGATAGCTTCGTCAGCATCCATTTCAAACTGTTCGAGTACAAGACCCTCTTTAACAATCTTCTTCATTTCAGCTTCGATTTTCTCGAGAATTTCGGGAGTGAAGCTGATTTCGCTGTCGAAGTCATAGTAGAAGCCGTTATCAACAGCGGGGCCGATAGCAAGCTTAACCTCAGGATAAAGTCTCTTTACAGCCTGAGCAAGAATGTGTGAGCATGTATGCCAGAAAGTCTTTTTAGCTTCATCTTCGTCAAATGTGAGAATTTCAACCTCGCAGTCATTTTCGAGCTTTGTGCGAAGGTCGCAGATTTCGCCGTTTACTCTTGCAAGACAAGCAGCCTTGAAAAGACCTGCACCGAGGCTTTTTGCGATGTCCATTACGCTTGTGCCGTTTTCATATTCTTTAACGACACCGCCTTTAAGTGTTACATTAATCATTGTAATACTTCCTTTCAATTAAGTTTGTACAAAAGAAAAAACTTCATCCCAAAGCAGTTCGTCTGCATTGGGATGAAGCGATAATTGCTCCATGGTTCCACCCATATTCC
>JAZRDY010000169.1:0-5427 GCA_045660525.1 Acutalibacteraceae bacterium
GCTTTTTGTTTTCCTCAGAGATTTTATCAGATTTCACGACAAAATCATAACTCATTTTATATGTTATAGCCGTCATGGTGCGCGGATAATCGCTACCCCACATAAGCTTATCAAAACCTACAAGCTCAGCCGCCTCATTGATAGCATCAACAGCTGACGCATAAGGATAAAACTCTGAGTTGAACAGCCAGGTGATACCGCCACTTTCGATATAGACGTTTTTATTTCTAGCAAGCTTAATCTGCTCGAGCCAACCCTCTCTAGTTACCATAGCGAAGTGGCCGATTGCTATTCTGAGATTCGGAAATTTATAAATAATCTCCTGCATCATTTCGCATTGTTCGTCACCGTCTGCAAGATCGATTGAGATGAATTTACCCTCTTTATCTGCAAATTCAAAAGGATAAATGTGATTGAGAAGGTTTCTGTCTTTGAGTCTGCCTGCACAGATTTTTATGCCGTCAAAAGCTGAAATATCTCCCATCTCTTTTTCTTCATAAAGAGCGCAGATTTTAATTCTGTCGGGATATTTTGCCTTTGCTTCAAGAAGATATAAATCCTGATTACCGTCGATATATTCCTGAGTAATAACAGCACCTGACACCTGAGCATAATCCATATTTGCGATAAATCTTTCAATATTGTTTTCACCGTCAGTCATATACGCGGGCATCATCTGCTTGATTTCGCCTCCGAAGTCGCTTCTGCCTCCGCCGATATCATAAACAGGTTTACCATTCACCATACCGGCTTGCTTTTTCCATAAATGAGCATGTGCGTCAATAATCATAATGTTACACCGTCCTTGAAGATAGCAATTTCTCTTGAACCGCATTTTTCATTGTTTGTCTGCTTTCCGTTTGCTGTATCTCTGATGAGGCTAAGCAGATCATCGGCAATTTTATCTTTCTCAAATCCGTAAGCTGAGAAATCAATCCAATGAGGCTTTTTAACTGCGATATTGTTGTTTGAAGCAATTTTCACTGTGGGTACTGCACCGCCGAGAGGAGTGCCTCTGCCGGTAGTGAAAAGCACCATATGACAGCCTGCCGCTGAGAGGTTAGTGATAGACACTATGTCGTTGCCGGGGCCGTTTAAAAGGCTCAGACCAGGCTTATTTACAGTATCACCGTAATCGAGCACATCAACAACAGGAGCCTTACCGCCCTTTTGTACGCAGCCGAGAGACTTCTCTTCGAGGGTTGTTATGCCACCCTCTTTATTGCCCGGTGACGGGTTTTCAGATACGGGTTCACCGTGACTTCTGAAGTATTCCTTGAAGTTATTGATAAGAGCAACGCCTTTATCGAAAACCTCTTTATTTACGCATCTTTCAAAAAGTACAAGCTCAGCACCGAACATTTCGGGAACCTCGGTGAGTACACAAGAAGCACCCATAGCACAAAGCTTATCTGTTGCAAGACCCACAACTGAGTTTGCAGTTATGCCCGAATAGCCGTCGGAGCCACCACACTTAAGACCGATTTTTAGCTTCGATGCACTGACTTTTTCTCGTTTATCTTTTGATGCGACAGCCTTTAATTCTTCGATAATTTTAACACCCTCAGCGATTTCATCTTCGCAGTCTTGAGCACCCAGGAACTTGATTCTTTCATCGTTCCAACTGCCGAGAACTTCTTTCATTTCGCCGATATTGTTGTTTTCACAGCCAAGACCGAGTACCAACACACCACCTGCATTGGGGTGGTTGATAAGACCCTTAAGAATAAGCTGAGTTGTCTTGTGGTCACCGCCAAGCTGACTGCAACCGTAAGGGTGTGAGAAGCAAAGAGCACCTGTTTTCTCTGCGAGGGTCTTTGCAATATTGTTTACACAGCCAACTGTAGGCACAATCCATATATCATTTCTTATGCCGATGTTGCCGTCTTTTCTAACATAAGCTTCAATTTCAAACGGCTCAATGGGAGCGAGCTCTTCAAAATTGGGTGCATATTTGTATGAGAGCAGATCACCGAGCTTGGTTTTCATATTGTGTGAATGTACGTGATCACCCTTTTTAATATCACAGGTTGCTCTGCCGATGGGATAGCCGTATTTGATTACATCCTCGCCCTCATTTATGTCAAAAAGCGACACCTTGTGACCTGTTTCAAGGTCAACGGCAACATTGTCTTTTTCGTTTATTCTGACAGTATCCATTCCATTGCTCCTTTAGCACCGAGAGTTTCAATTTTGCCATAGTATTCTGTTACGATATCTGTCATATTACTGATATCTGTCAGCCACAAACTGCTGTCAGCGAGAATTTCTGCAATACTGCTCTCTTTCATTTTTGCCATAACATCGGCGACATCGTCAGGTGTATCGTTTTTGTAAAAGTAAATGAGATATGCAAGAGCCATTGTAAGTCTCTTTGGATATGAGCCGTTTTTCTCTTTATATTCAAGAAGTGTCGGCAAATCGCGGACTGCAAATTTGCTGACGCAGTTAAGTACGATCGAACGCCATTTGTGCTTGATGAAAGGATTTCTGAAACGGTCGAATACACTGTTGGCGAATGCTCTGCTTTCGTCGTTTTCTCCAATTGTGGGAAGAATTTCTTCTTGCATACATTTGATAAGAAAAGCTGAGGCTAATTCGTCTGCCATAGCATCGCCTACATTCTCAATACCTGAAAGAATTGCACCTGCAACAAGTGATGTGTGAGCGCCGTTGAGGATGCGAACCTTGATTTTTTTGTAGGGCTTTGCATCATCAGTCCAGACAACATTGAAGCCTGCCTTTTTAAGAGGCAATTCAGCCTCAAAATCACCCTCGATTACCCAGAGGTGGAATATCTCTGCAGTGTCAAGAAACTTGTCATCAGGGTGCTTTTCGGCTGTTTCATCGGCAGGGTACCCAGTAACTATGCGGTCAACAAGAGTGTTAGCAAAGGTGTTTTCGCTTTCTATCCAGTTAACGAAACCTTCACCGAGATTCCACAGCTCAGCATACTGAAGCACACACTTTTTAAGCTCGTCGCCGTTATTATCAATAAGCTCAGTTGGCAGGAAAATAAAGCCCTGCATATTGTTTTCATAGCGCTTATAAAGAAGCTGAGTGAGTTTTCCCGGGAAAGACTTGCAGGGTTTATCGTCGAAATTGCAAGAGTCGTCAAAGGCGATACCTGCTTCGGTTGTGTTTGAAACGACAAATCTGAAATCAGGATTATCGGCAAGAGCGATATATTCATCGAAGTTTTTATATGGATCAATACCTCTTGAAATTGACTCGATGAGAGTATGCTCCTGCTTGATTTCGCCGTCTTCGATGCCACGAAGATAAAGGTTATATTTGCAGTCCTGAGCGTTCAGAAGAGCGCACTTACCACCGGCTCTCGGCTGAATTACAACTGCTTTGCCCTCATAGAGACACTGCTTGTTCAGCACATCAAGGAAGTAATTGAAAAAACCTCTGAGGAAGTTGCCCTCACCGAACTGTATAACTGTTTCTTTCATATCAGTCACCTATTTTAATAAGAAGTTTTGCAAGAGTACCGTTGTTGTTTTTAAGTGCCTCAAAAGCATCAATAGCATTTTCCATATCATAGATGCCGCTGACCATTTTCATAACGTCAGCTTTGCTCTCAGCAACAAGGTCAATATTGTTAATAAAGTCATCTTTAAGGGCATTTCTGCTACCGTGAACATTGAGTTCTTTCTTGAGAAGAATTGAGTGGTTGAAAGTTGTCTCTCGCTTACCGTTACCGATGAGAATAATGTTGCCTGCGAAAGCCGCATTGTCAATGCAACCAAGAAAAGTCTCGGGTGCACCGCAAGCTTCAATGCACACATCAAAGCCATTACCGTCTGTAAACTCTGCTGTGAACTCCTCGAGAGATTTTTCCTTCGTGTTAACCACTGCGTCTGCTCCGTACTCTGCCGCAAGAGCAAGGCGGTTATCAAGAATATCAGCCACTACAATTTTATTACACTTCTGCTTTGCTGCAAGAAGGGCGAAAAGACCGATGGGGCCTGAACCGATTACGAGTACATTATCCGTTGATTTGATTTGGGCTCTTGAAATTGCGTGCTGTGAAATTGAGAAAGGCTCAATGAGAGCCAGCTCCTGAGCTGAAAGGCCCTTGCCTTCATATATGCGTTCAACGGGCATAGCAATATATTCGCAGAAAGCACCGTCTCTCTGTACACCCATAGTCTGATTATCAGTGCAACAGTTTACAAAACCGCGTTTGCAGGAATAGCACTCTGTGCAGTTGAAGTAAGGGTTGCAGGTTACGATGTCACCTGCTTTGAGTCCTCTGTCGTTTTCGGGGATTGAAACAATTTCAGCCGAGAACTCGTGTCCGGGGATACGAGGATATGTAGTGAAAGGCTGATTGCCCGTGTATGACGCAAGGTCAGCACCGCAGATGCCTACATATTTAACTTTAAGAAGTGCTTCACCCTCTTTTACCTCAGGCATTGGTACTTCCCTGATTTCTATTTCATTTGGGTTTGATATTACAATAGCTTTCATTTTATTTGTCCTCCTCGATAAATTTCTTATTCCAGATTACACCTGTCTTAAGGGGTGCACCCTTGCAGAAAATCTTATTTTCATATGCATCAAGAGGGTCACTTGTAAATTCGTCTTTGTCGATAAGCTCCACAACCTCGTCATATCTGCTGTCAACGAGAACATCGATAGCCTCTTCCATATGAGACTGACGGAAGTTGATTGAAGCGAAAATAAGGTGATTTTCAAAGCCGAAAGGCATAGTATCATATGAAACCTCAGGGCCAAGTGAAAAGCTGTTATATACACCGTTACAGCCAAGCACTTTATGCTGAAAAGCTACTCTGTGTTCTATATTGGTACCGCTTGTGCCAACAAACATTGTCGCTCTGCCACCGAGCATTTCGATGATTTTTTGTGCTGTTTCTTCTTCACTGAGACCTGCTGTGCAGAGATAGTCAGCCTTAGCGATTTCTTTTGAGAAAACTACTTTTTTACTTTTTTCATCGCTTCTGCCAATAAAGAGAATCTTAGCATTGGGATGATATCTTCTGATCTGATCAGCAATGAAAAGACCTGTCATACCAAGACCGAAAACTACTGTTCTTTCAAAGACATTATCTTTAGCGAGCTTTCTTGCTTCAGCTTCGGAGCATTTGTGCTTTGCCATTTCGATTCTGAACCAGTGAGCTTCACCGAGATCTTCCATTCTTTCTCTCTGGAAAATTGCACAAGCATAGGGGTCAGCAAAAGAGAGTCTCTTAGCAACAGAAAGAGGAATTTTCTTGAGATCTTTATACTCTTCAGGAAGCGGTAAAAGCATATCTGGGTTGAAATAATTTTTGTCGCAGAAAAGTCCGTCTGCACCGTCACAGCCGTATTCAAAATAAGTTTCATCTTCTGTGTAACGGGTAGGGTCATAACTATCGCCACCACGGATAAGAACTATAGCAAATCTGTTTTCTGAGG
>JAZRDY010000170.1:0-10868 GCA_045660525.1 Acutalibacteraceae bacterium
GGCCATTTATGGTGGGAACAACAGGGCTCGAACCTGTGACCCTCTGCTTGTAAGGCAGATGCTCTCCCAGCTGAGCTATGCTCCCACATCTTCTGTTTGAGACTTGTCTCTCACAGCGACTCGTATACTATACACCATAAAAAGCGATTTGTCAACACTTTTTTGAAAGTTTTTTGAAAAATTTCCGATTTTTTTCAAAATGTTTTTATGTGTCAATTTTTAGCTAATTTTTTTAGATCCGCAGGAGTAAAAACATACTTCTTATCGCAGAACTGACAGCAGACCTCTGCGTCGCCCTCTTCAGCCATAGCAATAAGTTCGTCTCTGCCTGTGCTGATAAGAGCAGCCTCAACTCTCTCTTTTGAGCAGTAGCACTTGTATTCAGGCTCACTGTCATCGAGAATATCAAGATCAAAATATTTGAGGGCGTGGCGGCAGATTTCTTCGGGTGTCATACCTCTGTCAATAAGGGTAGAGATAGGTTCAAGATCTTCGATGCTCTTTTCAACTAAGTCAATAGTGTCGTCCATGGCTGTGGGAAGAAGCTGAATTATAAATCCGCCTGCAGCCTTGATTGAAAGGTCGGGGTTGACAAGTACACCCAAAGCACAAACTGAGGGAGTCTGCTGACTGATTGAATAATAAGCAGTTATATCTTCGGCAATCTCACCGCTGACAATGGGACTCTGACCCACATAAGGCTCTTTCATACCCAGATCCATAATAACAGTTAAAAATCCGTCGGTACCAACAGCACCTGCAACGTCGAGCTTACCCTTTTTGTTAAGAGGTATCTCAACGATATTTTCCTGCACATAACCTCTTACATTACCGTGAGAGTCTGATACAGCAAGCACTGTACCTGCAGGGCCGCCGCCGTTGAGACGAAGTGTAATGCTGTCTTTTTCGCCCTTTAATGCACAGCCCATAAGTGATGCCGCAGTTAAAAGTCTGCCGAGAGCCGCAGAGCATACGGCAGAAGTGCCGTGAATTTCCTGAGCCTTATTAACTATATCTGTTGAGTCAACGGCCATAATTGTAAGGGTGCCGTCTTGTGAAATACATCTGACTGATTTACCCATAACATATTCCTTTCTGTGCTGATTTCATTGTGTACCGTGCTTCTTTGCCACAAATACTGCTCTCTGAGTGTCTGCCTTAACATCGTCGCGTGTCATTTCCTCATACACTGCCACAACCTCAAACTTACATTCTTCGAGCCATTTTCTGATATCTTCAAGGTCATATGCCTTTTCTGCAAATTCCTCGCAATATCTGTAATAGGTTTCGTCATCATCTTCGTCTTTTTCAAAAATGTCAAGACTTACCTTTGTCAAAAGATTTTCGTCGGTACTGTTTTGCCAGACGCAATAAACCTCATCTGTATCGTAAACAAAGGTATTGTCGCCTAAGATTTCTCTGTGCTTATAGGGAGTATTGACATCGAAAACAAAGATACCCTTATCTTCCATAAAAAGTGAAACTCTTCTGAAAATCTCTCTGACAGTTTTTTCATCAGTTACGTGGTTGATGCTGTCTAAGGTCGATACGCAGGCGTTAATGGTACCAAACAAGTCGAGCTCTTCCATTCTCTGACAAAGAAAAATTACATCAGCACCGCTTTCCATTTTCTTTTCCTGAGCAACAGACAGCATTTCTTCAGATGCGTCAACACCGATAACATCATAGCCCATATCACTGAGCATAAGAGACACCGTGCCAGTACCGCAAGCCAAATCAAGCAAAATCCCCTCACCGATACCGTTTTCGGCAAGGAGACCTCTTATATAGTCGCATCTTTCTTCATAGTCGACATTTTCTGTCAGGCTGTCATAATAATAAGCAAAATCGCCGTAAGATGCCATACCGATTAATCCTCTTTAGCGAAGATTTTGTCATAGCCGCCCTTGCCGAAAGCAAGTGAACGGTTAACGCGGCTGATTGTTGCTGTGCTTGCGCCTGTTTCTGCAACGATATCGCTGTATACTCTTTTTTCTGAGAGCATCTTTGCAACAATAAGTCTCTGAGCGATTGAAGCAAGCTCTGTCTTTGTGCACATATCATCAAAGAGTGCTTCACATTCTTCATAAGTCTCAATTTTGAGAATTGTCTTATAGAGATAATCGATATTCTCTAATACTTTTTCATTATTTCTTTCCGCCATGATTTTTATTTTCTCCTTTAAATGGCATATAGTTCTTGTATTTTAACACATTAAAACAAAAAAGTAAAGACGTTTTCACAATTTAAAGTGATTTTTTATAAGTTATTTTACACTGTTAATATTATTTTTTCAACGTCGGTGTTTTCGGCAAGGCTTCGGGGGGCTGACGCAAAGCACCTTTGGTGCTTTGTCGAGGATGCCCCGCAGGGCGTCCTCGCGCCGCCTACGGCGCGTCAGCCCCCCGCCTACCCGTTACCGCCCACAAAAAAAAGAGACGACCGAAGCCGTCTCAATATAATATTAAGCTTTAACCTGATAGAGATATTTTTCAAGGAACTTATCCACTACCTGCCAATATTCCTCATGGAACCAGTGGGATGAAAGTGCGTGTTCTGCGCCTTTG
Organism: Acutalibacteraceae bacterium; assembly: GCA_045660525.1. Taxonomy (GTDB): domain Bacteria; phylum Bacillota; class Clostridia; order Oscillospirales; family Acutalibacteraceae; genus UBA6857. The sequence continues at coordinate 2,568 of JAZRDY010000170.1, forward strand.
ATTATATATTTCTCTTTCGGTGCAGCGCAGGCATTGTAAACAATATCAAGATTTGAGGGCAAAACGAAATCGTCTTTGTCGCCGTGGATAAACAGTGTGGGAGTCTTTGACTTCTTAAGCTGTTTTAATGTTGATGCTTCACCGAGGAAGAAGCCGTTGAAAATCTTATTAACAAAGGTTACACCCGGCATAAGGATTTTTGAAGGCAGGTGATACTTTCTGTCGCAGCGATCAGCGAGAATATCTTTCACACCGGTAAATCCGCAATCTTCAACTGCAAGCACAACATTTTCGGGAAGCTTTTCACCTGTTGTCATCATAGTTGTGGCGCCGCCCATTGAAACGCCGTGAATGATAATCTTCGCCTTGGGATTTTCTTCAGCGATATTGCAAATCCAATCAACCACATCAAATCTGTCGAGCCAACCCATTGAAACAAATTTGCTTTCGCTGTTACCGTGACCGCGAAGATCGGGCATAAGCACATTGAAGCCTCTGTTGTAATATTCCATAGCATAGCTTGACATTTCTCTTTTAGCATTTGTCCAACCGTGAAGCACAACCGCCCACACGTTGGTGTTTTCAGGGTTACGGAATTCCATTGCGTGAAGAGTCTTGCCCTTGCGGCTTTTAATTGTTACGTGCTGCTTATAAACTGTATCGTACCATTTATAGCCTGTTTTAAGATTGATATTATCGGCATTTTTTTCAAAAAGCGAGCCTTTGCAGGGAATAGTTTCATCCTTTCGTCTTTTGTTGCCAAGAGCCATAAAGAAGAAAACAAAGCTGAGAATAAGATAAGCCACTGCAAGGAAAGCCACAAGACCGACCAAAACAGTCAAAGCAATTTTCAATGTATACGGCATAACAATACACCCTTTCCGATTTATTAGAATTATATTATACATAATTTACCAATTAATTTCAAGGGTGAAACTTAAGTGAAATAAAATTTCATATTTTTGCTATTGCCACCGACTGCAAACCCATATTAAGCACTGCATATTTCAGTTTGACGGTGGCAAGATAAATGCAAAAGAAAGGTCGGTGAGATTTTGCGTAAAAGCGGTATACTTATGCCCGTATTTTCTTTAGACGGAAAATACGGCATAGGCACTATGGGCAAAAGCGCCTTTGAATTTGTAGATTTTCTTCACTCGGCAGGTCAGTCCTTATGGCAGATATTGCCCTTAACTCCCACCTCTTTCGGCAACAGCCCTTATCAGAGTCCGGGAGTCTTTGCAGGTAACCCTTATTTCATCGACCCTGAGTTTTTATATAAAGACGGACTTATCAGCAAAAATACCCTGGCTGATTTTGAAAGCGAAAACACTTCAGAAATTGATTACGGCTATCTTTATGAAAACAGATTGCCTCTTTTAAAAAAAACTGTTGCGGGCATTCCCGACTATGATACGGACTATCTTGATTTTTGCAACAAAGAAAGCTTCTGGCTGGACAAATACTGCACCTTCAGTGCACTGAAGGAAAAGAATCATATGCTGCCACATAATATGTGGAAATACAAATCTGCCGAAGATATATCTTTGCTAAAAACTGACATTAACACTCACAAAAAAATTCAGTATCTCTTTTATCATCAGTGGTTAAACTTAAAAAAATACGCCAATGATAAAAACATTGCCATAATCGGCGACCTTCCAATTTATCCCGCCTATGACAGCAGTGATTATTATTTCGCACCCGAAATGTTTATTAAAGGCAGGGTAGCCGCCTGTCCCCCTGATTTTTTCAATGCCGACGGTCAGCTTTGGGGTAATCCCGTTTATGATTGGCAAAAGCTAAAGGGTGACAATTACCGCTGGTGGAAAGAGAGACTTCGCCATGCGTCACACCTTTATGACAGCATAAGAATAGACCACTTCCGCGGCTTTTATGAATATTACAGCACCCTTGAAAACGCAACGGCTAAAGATGGCTCTTGGTCAAAGGGGCCCGGTCTCGACTTTTGCAATATGGTGAAAAAAGATTTCCCGAACCTTGATATTATCGCGGAAGACCTTGGATTTATCACAGATGATACCAGGCAATTTTTCCGTGACAGCGGATTTGCCACAATGAAAGTGCTTCAGTTTGCCTTTGACGAAAAAGACAGCGAATATCTGCCCCACAATCACATAAAAAACAGCGTCGTCTATACGGGTACCCACGACAATCCGACTGTAATGGAATGGATATGCAAATCCCGCAGCAATACTATCACAAAAGCCATGGACTATCTCGGTGCACCGTCTATCTATACCCTCGGAGATTATTTTATCAGGGGTGCTTTTTCTTCAGTGGCAGACAGAGCCGTAATTCCTTTGCAGGATTGGCTGAAAATCGGCAGTGCAGGCAGAATCAACACACCAGGTACAATAAAAAATAATTGGCAGTGGCGTATAAAACACGACTTACTGACAAAAAATCTTATAGAAAAAATATTATCATACACCAAAATTTATAATCGAACCACGGAGGAATAACAATGAAAAAAGTCATCAGCATTCTCAGTGTAATTGCCCTCATTATTTCTTTTGCCGCCTGCGGCAAAGACGACGGCAAAATCACAACAAACAATCCGTCATCAACAGCTCAGTCTCAGAGCGATGTTGCCACAGCCAAGGGCCAAGTTTATTTTCTCAACTTCAAGCCCGAAGTCAGCAAGGTCTATGAAGAAATTGCAAAAGAATATGAAAACGAAACAGGCGTGAAAGTCAAGGTTGTCACTGCCGCAAGTGATACCTATGAGCAGACTCTCACCTCAGAAATTGCCAAGAGTAATCCCCCGACTATTTTTCAGATAAACGGTCCCGTGGGATATCAGAGCTGGAAGAATTACTGCGCTGACCTTAAAGACAGCAAGCTCTATTCTCTTCTTTCCGATAAGAGTCTTGCCATCACAAGCGAGGGCGGAGTTTACGGCATTCCCTATGTTATTGAGGGTTACGGCATTATCTATAACGAAGAGATAACCGATAAATATTTTTCTCTCGACACCAAAGAGACAGATTTCACATCAATGGAGCAGATCAATTCTTTTGATAAGCTCAAGGCTTTGGTTGAAGATATGACTAAAAATAAGCAATCTCTCGGCATTGACGGCGTATTTGCTTCCACTTCATTTGCTCCCGGCAATCAGTGGCGTTGGAACACTCACCTTTTAAATATCCCCTACCACGAAGAAATGGACGAGATTGACAATTACGAAAACAGCACTCTTGCAGGTCTCGGCAACGAAGATTTCACATTCGCTCACAGCAAAAATTTCAGAAATATATTCGACCTTTATCTTATGAATTCCGTTACCGACAAAAAGCTCACAGGCTCCAAAAGTGTAGGTGACTCAATGGCTGAGTTTGCTCTGGGCAAGTGTGCAATGGTACAAAACGGCTCCTGGGCTTACAGTGAAATAAGTGCCACCGAGGGCAACACCGTCAAAGCCGATAAAGTCAAAATGCTGCCTATCTATATGGGTCTTGACGACGAAGAAGACCAGGGTCTTTGCATCGGTACGGAAAACTATCTCGCCATCAACGCAAAAGCATCTGAAGAAGACAGAAAGGCTTCGGAAGATTTTCTCTATTGGCTCTTTTCATCAGAAAAAGGCAAGAGACTCGTCAGCGAGGAGTTGGGCTTTGTAACACCCTTTAAGACTATGACCGATGCCACATTCAAAGACCCTCTGGCAAACGAAATCCTCAGATGGACAAACAGCGAAGATATCGACTCAGTACCCTGGGCATTTATCGCATTCCCCGGCATCACATTCAAAGACGAAGTAGGCAACGCACTTTTAGAATATGCTCAAGGCTCTGCGCCCTGGGAAGAAATAGCCGAAAAAATCAAAGATGCCTATAAAAATGCTAAGGCTGATACCACCGACAAAGAAAATTCTCAGAGTCAATCAGACAACAGCGAAAAAGCACAAACTCAATCAGGCAACAGCGAAAAAGCACAAACTCAATCAGGCAACAACGAAAAGCCACAGACCCCATCAGGCAACAGCGAAAACACACAGACCCCATCAGGTAACAACGAAAAACCTCAGACCCAATCATAAATTTTAAAGCATCACACAACGAAAGGCAGGGTGAATAAAATGAAAAATAATCTTAAAAAATACTACGGCATATTCGCCCTGCCCACCACACTTGTTTTCACAGTAGTTTTTCTTATACCGTTTATACTCGGCATATATCTGTCATTCTGCGATTTTACCACCGTCAACGATAGTGTCTTTACGGGCTTTCACAATTACATCAAAGCTTTTTCAGACTCAAACTTCAGAAATGCCCTGTGGTTCACTGTAAAATTCACCCTTGTCAGTGTTGTAAGTATCAATGTTATCGCATTTGCTCTTGCTTTACTGCTTACAAATAATATCAAAGGCAGAAACTTTTTCCGCACTGTCTTTTTTATGCCCAACCTTATCGGCGGTATTGTTTTAGGCTATATATGGCAGCTGATTATCAACGGTATACTCAGCACAATAGGTGTAACAATCACCTACGACCCATCTTATGGCTTCTGGGGACTTGTGGTGCTGATGAACTGGCAGATGATAGGCTATATGATGATTATATATATTGCAGGCATTTCCAACATACCGAAAGACTTAATTGATGCCGCGAAAGTTGACGGAGCTTCTTCTTTAGGCATACTCAGGCACGTTATCATTCCTATGGTAATGCCGTCGGTTACAATATGTCTTTTTCTCACAATCACCAATGCCTTCAAGCTTTTCGATGCCAACCTTGCCCTTACAGACGGTGCACCGTCACGTCAGACCTCTATGCTTGCCCTTGATATTTACAAGACCTTTTACGGCGCTGTGGGCTCTCAGGGTGCAGGTCAGGCAAAGGCTGTGATTTTCTTTATCCTTCTTGCAGTTATATCTCTCATTCAGCTGTCAATCACTCGAAAAAGGGAGGTAGAGGCGTGAAAAGCCATAAAAAAAAGCTCACTTTTATATTGCTTTTAACCCTGTCGGCAGTTTTTGTTTTTCCTGTTTTCATTGTGCTGATGAACTCCTTTAAAAGCAAGCTATATATCACATCAGAGCCTTTTAAGTTCCCCACAAGCGAAACCTTTGCAGGGCTTTTAAATTACACCGAGGGATTGACTAAAACAGGCTACTTTTCGGCCTTTGCCACCTCGCTTTTTGTTACAGTACTGTCGGTGGGAGCGATTGTAATTTTTACATCTATGACCGCCTGGTACCTGACGAGAGTGAAAAATAAGTTCACGAAGTTTTGCTATTATGCCTTTGTTTTTTCTATGGTGGTACCCTTTCAGATGGTTATGTTCACCACAGTTAAAACAGCCAACGTGCTCAATCTCGATAACCCCTTGGGACTCGTGCTTTTGTATCTCGGTTTCGGCTCGGGACTTAGCGTATTTATGTTCAGCGGCTTTATAAAGAGTATACCGATTGAAATTGAAGAAGCGGCAATGATTGACGGCTGCGGACCTATCAGGACATTTTTTCTTGTGGTTTTCCCACTGATGAAGCCTACGACTATTACAGTTGCAATTCTCAATGCCATGTGGATATGGAACGACTATCTTCTGCCCTATCTCGTTATCGGCAGTGACTATAAAACCATTCCCATTGCTATTCAGTATCTCAGGGGCGGTTACGGCTCAATTGATATGGGAGCTATGATGGCAATGCTCGTGCTTTCTATTGTACCCATAGTAATATTCTATCTGCTTTGCCAGAAATATATCATCAAGGGCGTTGTGGCAGGAGCCGTGAAAGGGTAGTTAGGAGTGAGGAGTTAGGAGTTATAATTGTATTGAAAATCAAGATAATATATTAAAATAATAGTTTGCAGAGTGCAGAAGTGGCGGGCAGAGAGTTGCAGTTTTATATAAACTTCAGCGCAACTCCTAACTCCTCACTCCTAACTCCTCACTAAAAACCGGAGGTTTTTATGTCTTCTCTCACCCTGAATAATGTTTCCAAAATTTACTCCGACGGCTATAAGGCTGTGGATAACTTTAATCTGACAATACCCGACAAGGAATTTCTTGTACTTGTGGGGCCCTCGGGTTGCGGCAAGAGTACCACCCTTCGTATGATTGCAGGTCTTGAGACCATAAGCTGCGGTGAGGTTTTCATCGGTGACAGAGTTGTCAATGATGTTCAGCCTAAAGACAGGGACATCGCTATGGTCTTTCAATCCTACGCCCTTTACCCCGACAAGAGTGTTTATAAAAACATTGCATTCTCTCTCGAAAGGCGCAAGGTACCAAAAAAAGAAATAGATAAACGAGTACGCGAGGCGGCAAAGATACTTCACATCGAGCATCTTTTAGACAGAAAGCCCAAAGCACTTTCGGGCGGTCAGAGACAGAGAGTGGCTCTGGGCAGAGCCATTGTCAGGGACCCTGCCGTGTTTTTATTCGATGAGCCGCTTTCCAACCTTGATGCTAAGCTTCGCACTCAGATGCGCACTGAAATTGCTCTTTTGCACAAACGCCTCGGCACAACATTCATCTATGTCACCCACGACCAGACAGAAGCTATGACTATGGGCGACAGAATAGTTGTAATGGACAGCGGTGTCGTTCAGCAGACAGATACGCCCGAAAACTTATATCACAGACCCGTAAACATATTTGTGGCATCCTTTATCGGTTCTCCCTCAATGAATTTTCTCGACGGCATTCTCGAAAAAAGCGAGAACGGTTTTCATGTGCGTGTGGGTAAAGACATTATGGTCACAGACAAAATCACCCGCGAAATGGAAAATAACACGGGCAAAAAAGTAAAGCTCGGCATACGACCCGAAGATGTGACGGTTGAAACAAAAGGCGACTCTCTTAAGGGTACTCTCAAAGTGCAGGAAAACTTAGGCAGTGAAGCATACATCTATATTGAATACGGTGAAAATCTTATTACGGCAAAGGTGCCCGAGGCCGTATCAAAAGCACCCGGCGATGAAATTTCCTTTGGCATAAAGAACAGCAAAGCCCATATTTTCAGCACTGAGACCGGAATAAACCTCAGCATAGATTAATAAATATGCAATTTTTCTATTGCTAATATGTAAAAAAATGCAAATGCGCTTGACTTTATACTATTATAATGATAAAATAACCTCGCAAAAAATATTAATAATATCACGGAGGTTAAAAATTATGAAAAAGTTTTTAGCAATCGCACTTGCAGCTGTTATGCTTTTCGCTCTTGCAGCTTGCGGCGGTAACACAGACGAATCCACAGAAGTAGTTAAAATCATCGACATCAACCTTACAGAAGAAGAATATGCTTTCGGTGTTGACAAAGATCAGCCTGAGCTTCTCAACGATGTAAACGAATTCATCGCAAAGATTATGGCAGACGGCACATTCGACGAAATCTGCAACAAATACTTCGGCGACGGCACACCCACTCCCGTTAAGTCAGCTGTTGAAGACCCCTCAAAGGATCAGCTTATTGTTGCTACAAACGCTGCATTCGCTCCCTTTGAATATATGGAAGGCGACTCATACTATGGTATCGATATGGAAATCGCTGCTCTTCTTGCTGAAGAACTCGGCAAAGAACTTGTTATCAACAATATGAAGTTTGACTCAGTTTGCCTTTCAGTCGGCGAACACAAGTGCGACATCGCTATGGCAGGTCTTACAGTAAACGAGTCAAGAAAAGAAGTTGTAAACTTCTCAGACTCATACTACAATGCTTACCAGAAGCTCATCGTTAAAGCTGACGACACAACATTCGACGCTTGCACAGATGCTGCTTCAGTTGACGCTATCCTCAATGCTACAGAAGGCGCAGCTACAGTTGGTTACCAGAACGGTACAACTGCTGACTTCTATGTAAACGGCGATGCTGATTGGGGCTTTGACGGTCTCAATGTTAGGGCTCAGGGTTACGACAACGGCGCACTTGCAGTTCAGGACCTTATCAACGGCAACATTGATTATGTTATCATCGATGCTGACCCCGCTGTTCGTATCGCCCAAAACTTCAACGCTATCGGCTGATTACAAATCAAAGCTAAATAAGACAGTGCCTTACTCCAATCAGTAAGGCACTACTAATGTAAAAAGGAACAGGTAATTATGAATTTTATGTTTAAAGTAGAGAAGTTCCTTGATATCCTTATTAATAAGGGCGGCTATAAAGAGGTTCTGACAGGTCTGCAGAACACAATGATTATAGCTGTTATGGGTCTTCTTATCGGTATCGTTATCGGTACTCTCATCGCAACAATAAGAGTTATGCCCAAATATAAAGCACCTGTCAGAGCAATGGATAAATTCTGCAGCTTTTATGTGGGTCTT
>JAZRDY010000171.1:0-9785 GCA_045660525.1 Acutalibacteraceae bacterium
ACAAGATAACAAAAGGAGGAAAATACAGATAATGGATATGATACTATATGCTTTTTTATTTTTCTTACCCACCGCTATGGTATTCACACTTCTTAAATCAGTTGAAATTATTGTCAACAAAGACAGTGGTCGTAAATGGAAAATATACGCTCTTATATCAGGCATCTGTTTGACAATCACTTGCATAGCAGTTGCGTATTTTAAATAAAACATCAGCAGGTCACTACCAATTCAGTAATGACCTGCATTTTTTATCTGAGCTTTTCTATCATTCTGTCGGGGAAGTTACCAATAAGGCAGTCAACACCCATGGCGCTGAGTCTTTCGATATCTTCATATTCGTTTACAGTCCAGGTGTTGATTTCACAGCCTGCTGCGTGCATCTCATCAACAACCTCCTGGCTTAAGGAGATATGCCAGGGATGACAGCACTGAACATTTCTCTCGGCAGTGTACTTGCCGAAGTCAACGAGCCAGTCACCTGTAAGGAAGCCTCTCTTGATTTCGGGAGCAATCTCTTCACAGCGCTTAACAGTGAAGTGGTTGAAAGAAGAGAAAATAATCTTATCCTGGAGACCGAACTCCTTTATCATATCGATTGTTCTCTTTTCGATAGTGCGATATTCATATACACTTGTTTTGAGTTCGATATTTGTGATGATATTTGTGTCTTTCACAAGCTCGAAATACTCTCTGAGAGTGGGAATAGGATTGATGCCGTACTGACCGACGAATGTAGCAGAAGCATCAAGTTTCTTGAGTTCTTCAAGGGTCATATCTTTAACGAGACCCTCACCGTTGGTGGTACGTTTTACATCTTCGTCGTGGATGATAACAAGCTCGTTATCTTTTGTAAGGTGCACATCAAGCTCGATGCCGTCGACACCGATTTCAACTGCTTTTTGGAAAGCAAGCATTGTATTTTCAGGGTACTTACCGCTGAAGCCTCTATGGGCAAAAATCTTTGACATTTGTATTCTCCTCTTTCTTATATTAATGAAGCGAAGCTTCTTTTCATGGCGAAGCCATTTCATGATTTTATTCATTTCATGCCGCCAGGCTTTTCATTACGCCCTCGCCGGGCAGGCATTACTTTTTCCTGTCGCGGAAAAAGCAATCAAAAAAGCGATTATTTTACATATCAAATAAACTCATCTGTCTTGTTTCGGGCAGGCTGCCGAACGCACCAACCTGCTTAAGCGCCTCGATAACCGATGAAGAAGCACCTGCTCTTTGCGCAAAGTCGTCAATTGAAACAAACTCGTCTACACCTTCTCGTGCTTTTGCAAGAGCAATAGCCGCATTTTCGCCTACACCGCTCATTGCACCGAAGGGCATACGGATTTTACCGTCTTCAATTTTATATACTGTAGCATCTGATTTATATATATCAATAGGCAGGAAATTAACACCGCGAGCCATCATTTCGTTAACAACCTGAAGTGACGGGTACATATTGATTTCCTTAGGCAGAGCTTCTTTGCCTCGGCGCTTGATATCAGCCATTAAATCTTTAACAGCTTGTCTGCCCTTGAGCACTGTTGCAGCATCAATATCGTCACCGCGTACTGTCATAAATGCGGCATAATATTCAAGCGGGTAATAAATCTTATACCAACCGAGTCTCAGTGCCGCACTTACATATGCCGCCGCGTGAGCTTTCGGGAACATATACTTGATTTTCATACAAGAGTCGATATACCACTGCTCAACGCCGTTTTCTTTCATAGTGTCGATATGCTCCTGAGTCAGAAGCTTGGTAGCATTACCCTTACGCACAATTTCCATAATCTTGAAAGCTGTGGCAGGCTCAACACCCTTATGCATAAGATAAACCATAATATTATCTCGAGTACCGATAACTTCTGAAATGGTACAGATGCCGTCAGCGATGAGGTCTTTGGCGTTACCGAGCCATACGTCGGTACCGTGAGAAAGACCCGAAACCTGAAGTAAGTCGGAGAAATTCTTGGGCTTTGTATCAAGAAGCATCTGAATAACAAATGGTGTACCCATTTCGGGGATTGACAAGGTGCCGAGAGGACAGTCGATGTCTTCAGGTGTAACACCGAGAGGTTCGGTGCTTGCCACAAGCTCGTAAACCTTCGGGTCACAGATGTCCGTGTCCATAGCAGGAATACCCGTCAGATCTTCAAGATGCTTATAAAGTGAGGGCACATCATGACCGAGATTATCGAGCTTGAGAATAGTATCGTGAAGAGCGTGGAAGTCGAAGTGCGTCGTCTTAGTATCGCTCTTGCTGTCATCAGCGGGATGCTGAATGGGAGTGAAGTCCGAATAATCAAATGCATCAGGCACAACAACCATACCGCCCGGGTGCTGACCCGTTGTTCTCTTTACACCGGTGCAACCGATAGTAAGGCGGTCTTCTTCAGCTTTTGATACAATCTGACCTCTTTCGGCAAGGTACTTTTTAACATAGCCGTAAGCTGTTTTGTCAGCCACACTGGCGATGGTACCCGCCTTGAAAACGTGACCGTCACCGAAAAGGGTTTCCGTGTATCGGTGAGCTCTCGACTGATATTCACCCGAGAAGTTAAGGTCGATATCAGGGCTCTTGTCACCCTTAAAGCCGAGGAAAGTTTCGAAAGGAATATCGTGACCATCACGTGCCATAGGCGTGCCGCACTCGGGACAATCTTTAGGCGGAAGGTCATAACCTGAGCCCACCTCACCCTTGAGGAAGAACTCATTATATCTGCACTTAGGACAGCGGTAATGAGGTGCAAGGGGGTTAACTTCTGAGATACCCGAAGCATTGGCAACATAAGATGAGCCAACTGAACCTCGTGAACCAACAAGATAGCCGTGCTGTTCTGAGTTATGAACCAGCTTCTGAGCAATCATATAAAGTACGCCGAAGCCGTGTTTGATAATTGATGTCAGCTCTTTTTCGAGTCTCTTGGCAACATATTCGGGCACAGGGTCACCGTAAAGAGCCTTAGCCTTATCCCAGCAAAGTCTTGTCAGCTCCTCGTCGGCACCTTCAAGAGAAGGTGGGAAGTTACCCTGAGGAATGGGAATGATTTTTTCAATCATATCCGCAATTTTATTTGTATTGGTGATAACTATTTCTTTAGCTGTGTCCTCGCCTAAATATGCGAACTCAGCTAACATTTCATCAGTATTTCTGTAATAAAGGGGCGCCTGCTGATCAGCATCGCCAAAACCCTGACCTGCCATAAGAATAGCTCTGTATTTGGCATCGCCCGGGTCAAGGAAGTGAACGTCGCAGGTTGCTACAACGGGTTTACCCACGGCATCAGCCACGTGGATAACCTTACGGTTGAAGTTCTGTATATCTTCAATTGAGTTGACGTGAGGGAATTTCTCACTTCTTATCATATATTCATTATTTCCGCAGGGCTGAATTTCAAGATAGTCATAGAATGATGCAATCTTTAAGATTTCTTCATCGCTTTTACCCTCAACAATAGCTCTGTAAAGTTCACCAGCTTCGCAGGCGCTGCCTATAATCAGCCCCTCTCGGTGCTTTATAAGCTCACTCTTGGGGATAATGGGTCTGCGGTGGAAATACTGCAGGTTTGACTTGGTAATAAGCTCATAGAGATTTTTAAGGCCTATTGAATTTCTTGCTAAGATTATCTGATGGAAATATTTATTCTTAGCTTTCTTCCAATCCTCGAATGACACATCCGTATCATCCATAAAGTAGCCTTCCATACCGTAGATAATCTTTATCTTACCGCCTGCTGCCTTAACAGCCTCAGGGTACGCCTGAACAACGCCGTGGTCAGTGATAGCAATAGCCTTATGACCCCAATCGATAGCTCTTTTAACAAGATTTTTGGCATCGGTTACGCCGTCCATCATTGACATTTTTGAGTGAAGATGAAGCTCAACTCGCTTCTCTTCGGCATCGTCTGTCTTAGGAATCTTATCAACAACCGAAATAGCTCTCGGGGAGATTACATTTTCACCCGAGAATTTATCAAAACGAAGATCACCGCGAAGTATAATGGTAACGCCGTTTTTAACGCGCTTGATAATAATATCGCAGTCTTCTTTCTTTTCAAAGACCTTACAGGTATAGGCATAGGTGCCGTCAGTGATATTAAAAGTTATGATAAGACTTCTGCCGTCTCTTGTCTCTCTGCTTTCAAAACCGAAAACATCACCCCATACCACACAGCTGCCGTCTTCGGGAGAAATCTCATTGAGAGGTCTTGGATTTTTAGTAATTTTGTTGCCGTAAATAGGCTTGGCAGTTTCCATATAAAGAGGGATGCCCTCGATAATTTTATGCTCCTGAGGCTTCGGCTGATTGACGGTTTCGGGGTCGATACCCTTGGCACGAAGATTGTCTTCCTCGCTTTTTTTAACCATCTGAGCAACCTGTTCATCGTCAATGGAAATCTCCGTCTTACCCGTGAAAACAACATCGATACTTCTGCCAAAACGTTTTTTAACAATAGCAGACATTCTTTCGGCAGCACCGATAGATTCTAAAACATCCTTGCCACCATGCATAAGCTCACACGAGAGGACTCTGCCGTCGAATGTACAGGTACTGCCCTCAAAAAAGCCCGTAGAAGCGGCAAGTGTAAGGTTCAATTCTTTTATAAGTGAGCCGTAATAGCCTTCACTGAAGCACTCTGAGGGCATCTGACTTTCTATTTTAACTTCATTTACAAACAGTTTTTCCTTAAGGATTTCTTCTGCTTTGGCTATGTATTTAAAAGTTACTAAACGCTCAAAAAAAGCATCGATAACAATGCTCTTTTTTTCCATAGATATTTTTACATTTCTGATTTCGCAGTCAGAAAAAGCCTCCTGCAGTCTTTCGTTTTCAAAGCCACCGAAAAGGTCGGTAAATCTGTTACTCATTTTTTATTGTTTCTCCGTTAAATTACTCGTAACTCTATCTCTTTTAAGCTGTCATATTACAGCAAATCTATCTCTTTCATAAGTTCGTCAATAATATCTTCTTCGCTGACTTTTCTGAGGATCTCGCCTTTTTTGAAGATAAGTCCGCTTTTGTCACCGCCTGCAATGCCGATGTCGGCTTCTCGTGCTTCGCCGGGGCCGTTGACGACACAGCCCATAACAGCAACGGTTATGTTCTTTTTAACGCCTCTGAGTCTTTCTTCGACTTCATTGGCAAGACCTATAAGGTCAATTTTTGTTCTGCCGCAGGTGGGGCAGGAAACAAGTCTCGGTGATGAATTATCAAGACCGATTGATTTAAGTATATCGTAACCTGCATAAATTTCCTGAACAGGGTCAGCTGTCAGAGACACTCTTATAGTGTCGCCGATACCTCTTGTCAGCAGTGAGCCGATACCAACACTTGACTTGATAAGACCCATTCTCTGAGTGCCTGCCTCGGTAACACCAAGATGCAAAGGATAATCGCACATCTCAGCCACCTTTTCATAAGCGGCAATCATATTACTGACATTGGATGATTTAATTGAAATCACAATATCGTCGAAGTCGTATTTTTCTAAAAGGCGCACGTGATACATAGCGCTTTCAGCCATAGCTTCGGGGGTGGGGCCGCCGAATTTAGCTAAGATTTCTTTTTCAACTGAGCCTGAGTTGACACCGATTCTTATGGGTACTCCCCTCTTTTTACAAGCATCGGCAACGGCTTTTACATTTTCATCTTTACCGATATTACCGGGATTGATACGGATTTTATCAACACCTGCTTCAAGAGAAGCAAGAGCAAGCTTATAGTCAAAATGAATATCAGCCACAACGGGAATTGAGAGACTCTCTTTAAGAGCCTTTACAGCGTTAACACTCTCCATATCGGGCACTGCAAGACGGATAATCTCACAGCCTGCTTTTTCTAATTCCAAAGCCTGACGGACATTTCCCTCACTGTCGTGAGCAGGAATATTAAGCATAGACTGAACGGTGATTTTGCTGTCGCCGCCGATATAGATATTACCGACTTTAACCTTTTTTGAGTTTCTTCTTTCTATCATAATTTTCTCCTTACTCACATTTTCTAATATTATCTCGCTCGCCGCGGGACGTTACTTTTTGCTACCGCCCAAAAAGTAACCAAAAAGACGGAGTTATTTGTTATTCGGTTCCTGACTCAATAAAACCCTCTGCCTGATATGAGCTTCCAAAGGTCGCTTGCAGATATAAGTGCCATAAAGCCAAGTAATATAACTAAGCCCGCTGCGTGGATGTAGCTTTCATATTTCTGCGGAATCTTCTTTCTGAATATCAGCTCAAAGAACATAAAGAACAAGTGTCCGCCGTCAAGAGCAGGTACGGGAAGAAGATTGAAAAGACCGATGTTAATGGTAATCATTGCCATAATCATAAACAGCTGTGACCAGTTAAAGGTTGCGATGCTTTCTTCTGCGATATCAGTGATAACAGAAATTGTGCCGATAGGGCCTGCAATATCGTTCATACCATACTGACCTCTGAGCAAATCAAATAAGCTCAGATAAACAAGTCTGCCCATTGACAGTGCATAACCGAAAGCATTCTTAGTAACATTAAGTACTGTTTTGTCTTCGCCTAAAATAACAAAGTCAAAGACTGTTACAACCGCCATTTTAACGTCGGTAAACTCTAAAACTTCACCCTCTCGTTCAATTGTGAAATCAAAGGTATAGTCTTCATCTTTGCCGATAGCAGCGATAAGCTCTTCTCCATTGGTAACTTTTTCGCCACCTACTTTCAGGATTTTGTCGCCGTCCTGAAGTCCGAAGCCTTTAATTTTTGAGCTGACGGATGAGATAGTGCAGTCTTCGCTATAAGAGAAGTTACCGCCTGTTCTTCTTGCAAAATGCACCTGGGGAAGTTCTATTTTTTCGCCGTTTCTTTCGACTACAAAGCTATAAGTACCACTGCCGTTTCTCTGCATAAGAAAGCTTATATCGTAGTCAGAGAAAACTCGCTTGCCGTCGATTTCTATAATCCTATCCCCTTCTTGCAGGCCGCCTTCCTGATTGCTGACAGCTGTTTCATAAAACTGCAATATCTGATTGGTACCAACAAGGTCTTCACTGCCAACTAAAAAAAAGCAGACAATGATACCGAGGATAATATTAAAAGTTGCACCTGCAGCAATGATGATCATTCTCTTCCAGGTTTTCTGATTGCAGAAAGCTCGGCTGTCTTCGCTTTCTTCCTCTTCGCCCTCCATTGATACAAAACCGCCTATTGGCAGAAGTCGAAGAGCGTACTTTGTCTCTTTGCCCTGCTTTTTTAATATAGTCGGACCCATACCGATAGCGAATTCGTTTACCTTAACGCCAAAGAGCTTGGCGAAGACAAAATGACCGAATTCGTGGATGGTGATTATCACACCGAAAAAGAGAATGGCGATAATTACGGGTATGATTTTTGTTTTTATGTCGGTGAATGCGAGAAGTAAGTTCAAGTTCATTTCGTGAGCCTTTCTTGGGGTTAGTTGATTAAAGCTTTGACAGCCTCTCGTGCCATAATATCGGCTTCGAGGACATCACTGATAGTCTGATTTTTGATTATAGGTGTCTTTTCCGTTGCTTTCTCTACTAAGTCGGCAATATCAAGGAAACCGATTTTGCCCTGACGGAAAAGATAGTTTGCCATTTCGTTGGCACCGTTGGCTACGCAGGGGTAAAGTCCGCCTTTTGTAATAGCCTCACGGCAGATATTTATAGCTCTGAAGGTCTCGTAATCAGGCTTATAGAAAGTAAGATTGCTGTATTCCCAAAGGTTCAGCTTTTTAACGGGACTTTCAAATCTTTCAGGGTAAGTAAGGGCGTACTGAATAGGTATTCTCATATCGGGTACGCCAAGCTGTGCTATAACGGAATTGTCGTTATATTCGATGAGTGAATGGATGATGCTCTCTCTGTGTACGACAATATCAACCATAGATGGGTCAACACCGAAGAGCCATACAGCTTCAATAAGCTCGAGACCCTTATTCATCATAGTGGCACTGTCAACGGTAATCTTAGCGCCCATTTCCCAGTTGGGATGTTTGAGTGCCTGAGCGAGAGTAACTGTTTTAAGTTCTTCTCTTGTCTTGCCGAAGAAAGGTCCTCCTGATGCTGTTAATATAATTGACTTAAGTTCGTCTTTTTTATTCATACCCTCAAGGCATTGGAAAATTGCGCTGTGCTCACTGTCAACGGGAAGTATCTTCACTCCCATTTTTTCAGCTTCACTCATAACGAGAGCACCGCCTGCAACGAGGGTTTCTTTGTTGGCAAGGGCAATATCCTTGCCTTTAGATATAGCTGTAAGAGTCGGTAGAAGACCTGCAATACCGACAATGGCATTGATAACAACATCTGTGTCGTCATAGGCTGCGCATTCGTTGACGCCCTCTTTGCCAATAAGCACCTTTGTGTCTGTATCTGCTACAGCGACTTTCAGCTCTTTTGCGGCATTTTCGTCTGCTAATGCGGCGTATTTAGGCTTCCACTTTCTTATCTGCTCTTCGAGTAATTTTGCATTACTGCCTGCTGTGAGCACCTGAACCTCATAGCCTCTTTTTTCGGCTACATCAAGGCTCTGTGTACCGATTGAACCTGTTGAGCCTAATATGCTTATTTTCTTAGCCATTGTGGTATCCTCTCTTATTTTATATAATCTTATGCTGTGTAGACAGCGAGGAGCTTAAGAATGCAGTAAAGTGTGGGCAGTACAAAAATGCAGGAGTCAAATCTGTCCATAATACCGCCGTGACCGGGAAGAAGCTGGCTGTAATCTTTGATACCGAAGTTTCTCTTGATAACACTTGCTGCAAGGTCACCCATCATACTGATAAATGAGCCGACCATTGAAATAGGTATGATATAAAGGAACTTCATATTGCTATCGCCCATAAAGCTGTAATCATAAAGGTTTCTGCAACCGATTGTGAAAAGATAAAGAATAATTACATTCATTACGGCTGTGAGTACAATGCCGCCAACAGCGCCCTCGATTGACTTTTTGGGGCTGATTACGGGAGCCATCTTATGCTTGCCGAACTTTCTGCCCACAAGATAAGCAAAGGTATCTGTAAACCATGAACAAGCAAAGCCGAGACCTACGAAATATACACCCTCGTGATGTGTGTAGCCTGTGTACCAATCTGCAACATTGTTAAGTCTCAGGAAGCATAAGAAAGCGAAAGGAAGTGCCAATGAAGCAAAGAATGCTGTGGCACAGTGGATGAACTGGATATGCTTGTTGAGCGCCACCATAAGGCACATAAGAACGAGTGCATAGATGCAGATAAGCACACCTGCAGGAGGAAGTGCAAGGGCAAAGCCTTCAGCTAAAACTGTGAAAGCACTGACAGCACAGGCTAAAACATAAATAATCTTATGCTTTGTACCTACTGCTCTTGTTACTTCAAATGTTGCAGTTGCAGCAAGGGCTGCGAGAACTGCGGTGATGATTGCCTTTTGGTCAAAAATAACTGTAAGCAAAAAGCCTACGAGACATATACAGATAACGATTGTGGAGGCGGTTCTTTCGCCTTTGAATAATTTTTTCTTAGTTTTTGTTGCGTTTGACATAAATATCACCTTAATTTTATTGTTCCTTCAACAGAACTTTCCTTTCGGTTTATACACCGCCGAATCTGCGGTTTCTTTTTGAGTATTCCTCTATGGCTCTGTCTAAATCATCAGGGGTATAGTCAGGCCACAGTACATCATCGATATAAATTTCGGAATAAGCTGACTGCCAGAGAAGAAAGTTTGAAAGTCGGTATTCTCCACTGGGTCTGATAATTAAATCAGGGTCGGGCTGACCTGAGGTGTAAAGACCCCTTGAAATCATAT
>JAZRDY010000172.1:0-7712 GCA_045660525.1 Acutalibacteraceae bacterium
TAGAGCTGGAGTTCTCTTTCTGCATCGTTTGTGAGTTTCTCAAGCTCAGCATAACTTTCTTCGGGCTTTGCAAACTTAACGAGCTCAACCTTGTTGAACTGATGCTGTCTGATAAGACCTCTTGTGTCTCTGCCGGCTGAACCCGCTTCAGCTCTGAAGCAAGCTGAATATGCGCAGAAACTCATGGGAAGCTGAGCACCATCCATAATATCGTCGCGGTACATATTTGTAACGGGTAGCTCTGCTGTGGGAATAAGGAAGTAGTCGTTTGTAAGCTTGAATGCATCTTCCTCAAACTTGGGAAGCTGACCTGTGCCTGTCATTGAAGCACGGTTAACCATAAAGGGAGGGAATACTTCTGTGTAGCCGTTTTCTGTGTGAGTGTTAAGGAAGAAGTTGATGATAGCTCTTTCAAGTCTTGCACCAAGGCCTCTGTAGAAATGGAATCTTGCACCTGTTACCTTAGCTGCTGTTTCGGGGTCAAGAATACCTAAATCTGCGCCGATATCCCAGTGTGCTTTTGCTTCAAAGTCGAAGTTTCTGGGCTCACCCCAACGACGAACTTCAACATTTTCGCTGTCGTCTTTACCAACGGGTGTTGTGTCTGAGGGTACATTGGGGAACTCATACATCATAGTCTTCTGCTTTGCAGCAAGCTCTGCTTTTTCAGCATCGAGAACCTTAACTTCTTCTTTGATTGCATTCATACGAGTCATAATCTCGCTGATGTCGCCGCCCTCTTTTTTAATCTGAGGAATCTGCTTGCTTGCAGCATTCTGCTCAGCCTTGAGAGCATCAGCTTTCTGAGTAAGCTCTCTTACCTGCTTGTCAATTGCAAGGATTTCGTCAACAATAGCATCCATATCCTTGTTTCTTGTTTTCATTGCAGCTTTTACTTTATCGGGATTTTCTCTTATAAGTTTAATATCTAACATTTTTATTACTCCTTAGATTATTTCGATTTTATTGGTTACCTGCAAGAGCTTCAAGTATGCTCTGTAAGTCTTCTTTGCTGAAAAATTCAATTTCAATTGAGCCCTTATTGCCTCTTGAAACGTTGATTTTCGCTTTTCTGCCAAGTTCTTCGCGAATTGCTATTTCACATTCGTCGTAGTACGGGTCTCTCTTGGACTTTTTCTTTACGCTTTCGCTTTTTGGTTTAAGAAGAGTCTTAACGATTTTTTCTGTTTCGCGTACGCTTAATTCTTTCTGAGAAATTTCAACAGCTAATTTGATTATCAGTTTCTCATCCGACAAGGGGAGAAGTGTTCTTGCGTGACCTGATGAGATAATTCCCTCTTTCACCATATCAAGAACTTCCTGAGGAAGTGCAAGAAGTCTGAGCGCATTTGCTACTGCAGGTCTTGATTTGCCTACCTTTTCAGCAGCCTGCTCCTGAGTGAATGAATAGGTATCCATTAAAAGCTTGAAGCCTTCTGCTTCTTCTATGGGGTTCAGGTCTTCGCGCTGTAAGTTTTCGATAAGGGCTAATTCCATGGCCTCTTCATCGGTCATTTCTCTTACTACTACGGGTACCTGGCTGAGTCCTGCCATACGTGATGCACGCCATCTTCTTTCGCCGGCAATAAGCTGATATCCACCGTCACTTAAGGGGCGTACCAATAAAGGTTGAATAACGCCATGCATTGCTATGCTGTCTGCAAGCTCTTTTAAAGCTTCTTCATCAAAGTGCTTTCTGGGCTGGTCTCTCTTAGGCTCAATATCGTTGATATTGACCAGCTTGTCGCCGTTTTCTTCTGTGGAGTTATCGATAAAAAGTGCATCGAGACCCTTACCGAGTCCTGCTTTCTTTTTCGGTGCCATAATTACCTCCTTATTTATCCTCTTGGACGTTTATTATTCTTTTTAAGAAATTCTTTTGTAAAATCAACATATGCAACACTGCCCTTTGAAGACTTATCATAATAGAGTACCGGCTGACCAAATGAGGGAGCCTCTGAAAGTCTTACATTTCGGGGGATTACTGTTGAATAAACCTTCTGCGGGAAGAAGCGCTTAACTTCATTAACTACCTGCTGTGTAAGGTTAAGTCTGCCGTCATACATAGTAAGAAGCACACCTTCAAGCTCGATAAGAGGATTATATAAGCGCTTTACCTGTCTGATTGTATTCATAAGCTGTGACAAACCCTCAAGTGCATAATATTCGCACTGAATGGGTACAAGTACACTGTCAGCGCACGCGAGTACATTAACAGTGATAAGACCTAATGAGGGAGGACAGTCGATGATTATAAAGTCATACTTTTCTTTAAGCGGAGCAAGTGCATTCTTTATGCGGGAATCTCTGCCCTGCATATCAACAAGCTCAAGCTCTGCACCTGCAAGATTTATATTTGACGGAAGCAGGTCAAGCTTTTTAAAGGGAGTTTCAATAAGAATATCCTCTGCCTTTACGCCTGCAACTATCATATCATAGGTTGATTTTTCGACCTCTTTTTTATTTACACCCAGACCGCTCGTAGCATTACCCTGAGGGTCAACATCCACCAATAAAGTCTTATAACCTAAACTGCCAATTGAAGCTGCAAGATTTACTGATGTTGTAGTTTTGCCTACGCCGCCTTTTTGGTTAACAATTGCTATGGTTTTTCCCATAATATTTACCTTTCTGCTGTTTTAGCCTTTATAAAAATCATTATATCATAGTCTGTTTTATTTTTAAACCCTTAGAAGAGATTTTTTTGAAAAAAGTAAGATGTTTCACGTGAAACTGTGAAGAAAACCACCCTTTATGGGTGGTTTCTTCTTGGGGTGTGAAAGAGAAAGATATGATTATATGGAATCACTGCTTTGCAGTGTAGCCACCTTAGCTAGTTTATTTTGTTTATCCGGAAGCTTATACATAAGTCTTTTTGGAATCTCTATTCTGTATATATAACTTTCGCCTGTATCTTCGCGTTTAATATCTGCTCCTATGCCTGATTTTTTCATTGTATCCACTGCCGAGTTTATGGTATTCAGGAATATCTTAACATCACTAAACATTCGCTTGGTTTGTCTTTTAGGAGACTCTTTTTTATCGAGCATTTCGTCAATCAAATCTTCGGTTTGCGTAACATTAAGCTTTTTATCTATTATTTTGTCGAGAACGCCCATTACTTCATCTTTATCAAGCTTGAGAAGAGCCCTTGCATGTCTCTCTGTGAGACCATTTTCCATTAGTTTATTTCTTGCTTCTTCAGGTAAAGATAAAAGTCTCAGCTTATTTGATACCGTAGAGGGTGCTTTTCCCAGTCTTCTTGATGCATCTTCCTGTGACAATCCGTATTCACTCATTAATCTTTCTATTGCTATTGCTTCCTCGAAATAATTGAGATTTTGCCTTTGCAGGTTCTCAATCAATGCAAATACAGCTGACTTCATGTTGTTTACATCCACTACAATACAAGGTATGGATATAAGTCCGGCTAATTTTGACGCTCTGAGTCGTCTTTCACCTGATACCAATTCATATCCTTTGTCAGTTTGTCTCACGGTTATCGGCTGTAATATGCCGTTCATCCTAATACTTATTGCCAGATTTACCAACTCTTCCTGATCAAAAACTTGCCGTGGCTGATTTGGATTGGGATATATCTGATCATTTGGTATCAACAGTACTTGCCCGGCTGTTCTTGGCTTTTCACTTATCATAGGTAATACCTCCGTTTAAATAAAGAGATATTAAAACCTCTCTTCGCATAGATATTATCACAGCAAAGAGAGGTTGTCTACAAAAATCGTTTTACAATATTCTTATGTAATCTGCAAGATAATCCTTTATTTTATAGGATTCTTTGCAATTTTTGCCGAAGGCCGGGGATATTTCGCAGGAGTTGACGAAATCTTTTTGACATTAATAATAGTTCTTTCTCCACAATCGAGCAATTCAAAAGTATCCTGCTTAATTATCTGTCCGCCAAGCACATGAATAGCTTTCTTTCCGTCAGCTATTTCTTCCTGAGCTTTTGCACTCTTCATTGGTATAAAGCTTCCGCCTACTTTAACAAAAGGTAGGCAATATTCAGCCAAATCTCTGAGATTTGTAACAGCTCTTGCAGTTGAAAAGTCATATTGCTCTCTGTAAGCCTTGTTTTGGCCTGATTCTTCAGCTCTTGAATGAACCACATTAGCACTAAGTCCTACATTTTCAAGAATATCCTCGATTACCCTAAGTCGTTTTTTTGTACTATCCATAAGAGTAATATCAAGATCAGGTCTGGCAATAAGCATTGCAAGACCCGGGAAACCGGCTCCAGTACCAACATCGATTATTTTTGCACCCTCAGGAATATCTACATAACTGAAAATTGTAAGAGAATCAAGGAAATGCTTTATTGTTACACCTTCAGGATCTGTGATTGCTGTGAGGTTGATCTTTTCATTCCATTCTACAAGCAATTTGCCGTATATATCAAATCTATCTAAAGCTGTTTCATCAAGTTTCACGTGAAACATTTCAGCTTTTTCTTTTAATAAGTCTTTTAAAATAAAGGATTCTGCCATATAATCACTTCCTTTTTGCAAGATAAATGAGAAGAACCGAAATATCTGCAGGGCTTACACCGCTTATTCTTGAAGCCTGACCCAGGTTTGCAGGTTTAACTTTATTAAGTTTTTCCTGGGCTTCCATGCGAAGACCGACTATTTCAGTATAATCTATATCCTGGCTAAGTTTTTTGACCTCAAGTCTTCTCATTTCTTCAACCAATGACAACTGTTGTTTTATATAACCATCATATTTTATGCTGATTTCAACCTGTTCAAATACATCTCGTGGCAAATCAGGTCTTTCCTTATCAAAATCTTTAAGAGATTCATAATTAAGTTGAGGTCTCTTAAGGAGTTCTTTTAGTCTGCAACCGGTTGCCATCGGTGATGTTTCACGTGAAACAAGCATATCGTTTAACTCTTTTGTTGGAGAAATGCTGACTTTTGATACTCTTTCAAGCTCTTCTTCTATTAATTTAAGCTTATTCTGTAATCTTTGGTACTTTTCTTCGCTTACAAGACCAACCTTGTATCCGTATTCGGTAAGTCTGATGTCTGCATTGTCCTGACGGAGAATAAGTCTGTATTCTGAACGTGAAGTCATCATTCTATACGGGTCAGAACATCCTTTGGTCACAAGATCATCTATAAGAGTACCGATATAAGAGGAAGCTCTGTCTAAAATAAGAGGTTCTTTGCCTAAAATCTTCTGCACAGCATTGATACCGGCAATAAGACCCTGAGCTGCAGCCTCTTCATAACCACTTGAACCGTTGAACTGACCTGCACCAAAAAGACCGCTATAATCTTTAAATTCAAGAGATGCATTGAGTGCAAGGGGATCAACACAGTCATATTCTATAGCATAAGCTGTTCTCATAACCTGAACATTTTCAAGGCCTGGAATGGTCTTAAGAAATTTCAGCTGTACATCTTCGGGCAATGATGATGACATGCCCTGAAGATACATTTCTTCAGTATTCTCACCACAAGGCTCAATAAAAAGCTGATGACGAGGCTTTTCAGAAAATCTCATAATCTTATCTTCAATAGACGGACAATATCTCGGACCTACACCGTCAATTTTACCGCTATATAAAGGTGAGCGATGGATATTCTCCATAATTATGCGCTTGGTTTCATCATTAGTATAACTAATATAGCAAGGGAGTTTATTTTCAGGGGTATATTTGCCGTCGAAGGAGAACGGTACAACAACCTCATCACCGTCTTGTCTTTCGAGGTTAGAGAAGTCAATGCTTCTTCTGTTAACTCGTGAGGGGGTACCCGTCTTGAATCTGCGTGTAGGAAGGCCCAACTCTTTAAGCGCTTTCGCAAGATCTGTTGATGCAAACATACCGTCGGGGCCACCATCATAAGCCACATCACCTACATAAATTCTACCTGCAAGGAATGTGCCCGTTGCAAGTATGACACATTTAGCATTGTAGATGGCTTCGAGTCTTGTGATTATCTGCCAGGTACCATCATCATTCTGAGTCAAAGATGTAACTTCAGCCTGCACAAGTTCAAGGTTTTCCTGCTTTTCCATTATGTGCTTCATATATTCGCTATATCTGCGACGGTCAATCTGAGCACGAAGTGAATGAACTGCAGGACCTTTACTGAGATTAAGTATACGGCTTTGAAGAGTATTTGCATCTGCAGCTTTACCCATTTCTCCGCCCATTGCATCAATCTCTCTTACAAGATGACCTTTTGATGTACCACCGATTGACGGATTACAGGGGAGGTTGCCGACCCAGTCCATATTTATAGTAAAGACGCCAACCTGCATACCAAGTCTCGCTGCAGCAAGACCTGCTTCAATACCGGCGTGACCTGCACCAATAACAATTACATCATAATCCTTAGCGTAATATTTCATAAAATCCCTAACCTTTATTTAGTCATAATTTTCAACATTCTGTCAACTTGTTGTTGAAAAAAGTTATTTTATAAGTCACAAAATCATTTAATAGATTTTTTTAAAACGACCTTATGTATTATAAAATAATTTCTATTCAACAGAAACCAATTTGTGATAATTGTTCACATTTTATAGGCGTTATAATTCTTATTTAGATATATAACGCCTTTTATTATTCTAATTTAGATTAATATATCAAATTTATAATTTCAGTGGGGATATTGACAATAAATTCAGCCTTATGCTCTTTAAATTCATCTTCTGTGCCAAACCCCCAAAGAGCTGCGCAACATTTTATCCCGGCTTCGTGTGCACCATCGATGTCAAACATTCTGTCACCAACCATCAGCACTTTTGATTTATCAGTCGCACCCATATCTTCCATTGCCTGAGAAATAAGCCCCGCTTTACTGGAGTGTTTGCTGTTGTCTGATTTAACACCTACAATTACATCAAACAAATCTGTTATCTCAAGATAGTCTGCTACAGCATAGATAAGTCTTTCGGGTTTTGATGATGCAATACCAACCTTAATATTTTTTGCTTTAAGAGAATTTATAAGTTCAAGCATACCGTCATAAACCTTTGACTCATATATGCCTTTTTCACTGTAGCGCTCGCGATACTTTTTGACATAAAGGTCAACCTTGTCTTCGCTGACACCGTAAAAAGTTGTGTAGCTATAATACACCGGGGGACCAATGAATTTTTTCAGATCACTAAGGTCAGGTTCGAGGTCACCCATAGCAGTGAATGAATACTGCAGACTTTTTAAAATACCTTCACCTGTATCCGCAACAGTACCGTCAAAATCAAATATTACATAATCAAAATTAGCCATACAAAACTCAGCCGATTCATACTCTGACAAATCGGCTTTCCTCACAAATATAAAATTTATTCAGCGATGATATTTTTTCTTTCTTCTGTCTTTTTGATGAAAGAATCAATCTTTATTGTGAAACGCTCATGGGTACCCTTACCGATAATACCGGCGTTATCATATGCTGCAACTTCAAAAGTTGCTTTTCTGCCGTCAAAATCTGTAAGAGTTGCCACAATGCGTACGGGTGCACCGAGACTTGTACCTGCAAGGTGCTGGATATTTACCATAGTACCAACAGTTGAAATGCCTTCGGGTAAATACTTCTGGCAAAGTTCTGCGGAAGCCTGCTCCATAAGAGCAATCATATAACGTGTAGCAAGCACGCCAAGATTACCGCTTTCCATACTTGCTGCTGTCATATTTTCTTTAACAGTTACATTAATTTCATGAACTGTACCGATTT
>JAZRDY010000173.1:0-5123 GCA_045660525.1 Acutalibacteraceae bacterium
CAACCTTATCATAATCGCCTGCGTTATCTGATACGAAGAGAACATTACCGCAGAGGTTGTTGATTTTACCGAGAAGATATTTCTGTTCGTCGGTGAACTTAAGGTTGTTCTTTCTCAGGAAGAATACGTCGGGGTCGTTCATCCATACTCTGCCGTTCATATGGCGGCGGAAGATTGAGTTATTGATAGCGCTTCTTGCGTTGAGCATTTCGTTACTTACCTGAATGCGGCTGTAGAACTTGCCTTTGTATGTAAGGTCAACGTCACAGCTGATACGGCATGCGTCACAGATACCGATAGCAGGACCCATAGGTACGCCGCAACCGAGGAAGAGCTTATCGCCTACGCATTCGCGGAGGAATTCCATAGCATCGCACATAATTTCACCGCGGCTCTTGCCATGGCGGGGTTTGATGCACTGGCTGTAGAGGAAGTCGAGCTTAACCATATCATAGCCCCATTCGTTGAGTACAACATCAAATACGTGTCTGAGATATTCTCTAACTTCTTCGTTGTAGATATCGAATGTGTAAGCTCCGCCCCAAGCGATACAGCCAACCATAGGCTTGCCATTTTCGTGCTTTATGAGCCAATCGGGATGCTCTTTAGCCATACGTGAAATCTTCTGACAGTTAAAGGGAGCAAGCCAGATACCTGCCTTATAGCCCTTCTTGTGGATTTCGTCTGCGATATATTTCATACCCTTGGGGAATTTTGCAGGGTTGGGATCAAGCCAGTCACCGATAAATGTTTCGTAACCGTCGTCGATCTGGAAAATGTTAACCTGATCTTTATAGGGATCAAGACCGTTGAGGTCACGGATAATGATATCTTCTGTGATATTCTGGAAGTAGTTGTACCATGATGTGTAACCGCTCATCATACCGAATCTTGTTTCGGGCATCTTCCACATACCGAAGTAATTATCAAATACTTCTTCGTAATCACCCTCGAAGTAAACGATATCAAAAATCTTGAGAGGCTCTGAAACAATCTTACCCAGGAGGTCTTTAGTGAAGTAGAACTTGTTTTCTTTCATCTTTACTTTAAAGATGGTGTAACCTGTCTTTTCGCTGAGTGAACCCCAGAGTTTGACATTGTTGCCGCTCATAATGTATGTATAGCAATGGCTGTGGAATTCGCCGGGCTTGTAGGAGTATTTAACTATCCATTCGTCGCTTGTCTTTCTTGCAAGGTCTTTGGTGTATTCTGAGATGTTAGCAAGCTTGATGGTGCCGGGCATAATTTCATCTTCTGTCCATTCCTTGGACTTTGTCCAGGATTGATAGCCTGCGCCGAAGAATTTATCACCTTTTTTGAATGTGAAAGGCATTTCTGCATAGAAATCAACCATTTCGATATTCTTTTTCGGGAAAAGAGTAACTGAATATTTGTCGTCAGTGCTTTCGATTTCAAGACGGTAGAAATCGTTTTCAATTTCTGATGATGTGATGACTTCATTTCCGAATTTGAATTTTACGGTATACTTCTTGTTCATACTTTTTTCTCTCCTTAAAAATATTATACACTACTATTATATACTGTGAATTTTTTAAATCAAGGACATTTTGTTAATATTTGCGCTTCAGTCAGATAAAAGTATTTTCCGCGGGTAATTACCGAATAAATAAAATGCAGGCCATAGGCCTGCATCAAAAAATTAGATATTTGTTTGTCTGATAATGTCTTTGAGACTTTCAGCGCTCTTGTGAAGAGCTTTGATTTCGTCGTCTGTAAGGGGAAGCATAACCTTGCTGTGAGCTCCGTTACGGCCGACAACAGTCAGAAGGCTGAGACAGACATCGTCAATGCCGTATTCGCCGTGGAGCATTGTTGAAACTGTCATTGTTGTGTCAATACCGCTGAGAAGACATTTGCAGATGTGACATACTGAGAGTGATACTGCATAGAAAGTTGCGCCTTTTCTTTCGATAACTCTGCCGCCTGATTTTCTCATATATTCCTCAACCTCTTTTATATCAAGGTCGGGGATAAGAGCATCGGGCTTTTTATAAGATTTGCTGTATTCGAGTACGGGTACATTTGAAATGTTGGCTGTTGACCAGGGTACCATTGAAGAATCCCCGTGTTCACCGAGAACATAGGCATGAACATTCTGTTGGCTGATGGTGAAATAATCGGCAATACGGCTTCTGAGTCTTGCTGTGTCAAGAATAGTGCCTGAGCCGATAATTCTTTCTTCGGGGATGCCTGAGCATTTAACGAAAGTGTAGGTGAGAATGTCAACGGGATTGCTGACGATGATATAGGTCGCATCGGGAGCGTATTTTGTAATCTGAGGAATGATGCTTTTGAGTATATCAACATTAATTTGTGCAAGATCAAGACGGGTCTGACCCGGTTTTCTTGCTACACCGGATGTAATTATAACAATATCTGAGTCTTTCGCATCTGCATAGCTGCCGGCATAAATTGAGCATGAACCGCAGAAAGGTGTGCCCTGACGGATGTCGAGAGCTTCGCCCATTGCTTTTTTATAGTTGACGTCAATCATTACAATTTCAGTTGCAATGCCTGTTGCTGTGAGAGTGTAAGCGATTGTTGAGCCGACACTGCCGGTACCGATGATAGTAATTTTATTCATAGCACAAATCCTTATTTTTATCTTTATTTTCTAACATTATTACAGATTTTTTCTTTTATGTCAACAATTAGGTTGAAATAAGATTGATAAATTATTGTCAATATGTTATAATTATTCGGAATAGAATGACAAAAAGAGCTTTTATAGCTTAAAGGAGAGAAAATAATGAAAATTACAGTTTGCATCGGTTCATCATGCCATATTAAAGGCTCTCGCCAGGTGGTTGAAATTTTTCAAAATCTTATCAAGGAAAATGACCTCAGCGATAAAGTGAAGCTTGGCGGTACTTTTTGTCTCGGCAAGTGTCAGCAGGGCGTTTGTGTAAGTATTGATGATGAATTTCATTCGGTGTCTCCTGAAACAGCGCAGGAGTTTTTCCTGAAAGAAGTTATAGAGAAGGTGTAAAAAATGATAGTTCAGATCTGCGTGGGCAGTTCATGCCACATCAAAGGTTCGCCTGAAATAGTTGAGCTGTTGCAGAAAGCGGTAGCTGAATACAATTTAGAAGATGAAATTACTCTTGCGGGTAGTTTCTGCATCGGTAAGTGTAACCGAGTGGGTGTTACGGTGCAGGTTGATGACGATATCCATACAGGCATAACCAAAGAAAACTTCAAGGAATTTTTTAAGGAAAATATTTTAGATGTTTTAGAAAGAGGTGTTGGCTAAATGTCAGACTGTCTTACGTTAAAAAAATCTAACTGCAAAAACTGTTATAAATGCATCAGACATTGCCCTGTTAAAGCTATTCGATTTTCGGGTAATCAGGCGCATATTATTAATAATGAGTGTATTCTTTGCGGTCAGTGCTTTGTTGTCTGCCCTCAGAATGCAAAACAGATAGTTGATGAAACAGAAAAGGTAAAGGTTTTCATACAAAGCGGTGAACCTGTTGTGGTATCTATAGCACCGTCGTTTATTGCCAACTATGACGGTGTCGGCATAGGTGCAATGCGCAAGGCTCTGAAAAAGATGGGCTTTACCGATGCTGAGGAAACAGCAATAGGTGCAACTATCGTTAAAAATGAATATGAAAGAATGATGGAAGAAGAGGACAGAGATGTTATAATTTCTTCCTGCTGTCATTCTGTTAATCTGCTTATACAAAAGCATTTTCCTGCGTGTCTTGAATATCTTGCAGATGTTATTTCACCTATGCAGGCTCATTGCCTTGATATCAAAAAGAGGTACCCCGGCGCTAAAACTGTCTTTGTGGGTCCTTGCGTGGCTAAAAAAGACGAGGCCGATTATTACGAGGGTATCGTTGATGCCGTGCTGACATTTGAGGAGCTTTCCGAATGGATGAAAGAAGAGAAAATAGAGCTCGAAAATGAAACTGACAGCAGCGAAAACAGTCGTGCAAGATTTTTTCCCACAACGGGCGGCGTACTCAAAACCATGAAAGAAAACAGCAAGTTTACATATGTGGCAATCGACGGTGTTGAGACTTGTATGGCTGTTCTTAAGGATATAGAAAAGGGCAAAATCCATAACTGCTTTGTTGAAATGTCGGCTTGCACAGGCAGCTGTGTAGGCGGTCCCGTTATCGAAAAGTACCACCACGACTCAAACATCAAAGACTATATTGAGGTAGCATCATATGCAGGTGACAAAGATTTTGTCGTGTCTCAGCCTGATTCTGCCGATATTAAGAAATATATGACATATATAAAGCCTGAGCTTCCAGTACCCTCAGAGAGTGAAATAAACAGCGCTCTTCGTCAGATGGGCAAGTTCAGAGCTTCAGATGAGCTCAACTGCGGCTCCTGCGGATATAACACCTGCCGTGAAAAGGCAATTGCAATCTGTCAGGGTAAGGCTGAAATTTCAATGTGTCTGCCTTTCCTCAAGGATAAAGCAGAAAGCTTTTCAGATACCATTGTTAAAAATACACCCAACGGTCTTATCGTACTCAACGAAAATCTCGAGGTGCAGCAGATAAATGAAGCGGCAAGAAAGATTATGAATATCCGTAATGCTTCAGATGTGCTGGGAGATCAGGTAATACGTATCCTCGACCCGACAGTGTTTATGAATGTACTCACTACAGGCAGAGATGTAAGAGATCAGAGAGTTTATCTTGCAGAATATAAGCGCTATGTTGAACAGACTGTGGTATATGACAGAGATACTCGTCTGCTTGTAGGCATTATGCGCGATGTAACGGACGAAGAATACGAACGCGAAAGAAAAGAAAATATCAGCCGTAAGACTATAGAAGTAGCCGATAAGGTAGTTGATAAACAGATGAGAATTGTTCAGGAAATAGCTTCGCTTTTAGGCGAAACTGCAGCTGAAACCAAAATTGCACTTGCTAAACTTAAGGAGTCGATAACTGATGAATGATTTATGTGCAGACATCGGATATAAAAGTATAAATCACTTCGGTGAAGAGCTCTGCGGCGACCACGTTGATATAGTGGAAGAAAATGATAATTCCACCGTTGTTGTGCTCGCTGACGGTCTCGGAAGCGGTGTTAAGGCAAGTATTCTCTCGACTCTGACCTCGAAGATTATT
>JAZRDY010000174.1:0-9703 GCA_045660525.1 Acutalibacteraceae bacterium
AAGATGCCAAAAAGCAGACTGTTTCAACTCTCTTTGACATCAAGGTAGCTCACAAGTCAATGACCGACGGCTATGATTCATGGTGGAGAGTCGGCGTTGCAGAAGTCAGCGAAAGCGAAACTGTTAAAGCTTGCTATGAAGTTATGAAAGAAAATATTGCGAAAGCTCGCTTATATTAATTAAAAGGAGTAATTTAAAATGCTTAACAAAGATAAAGTATATCTTGCCTGCGCTCCTATCGCGTGGACAAACGACGACCTTCCCGATTTAGGTGCAGAAAACACATTTGAACAGTGTGTAAGTGAAATGGCTCTTGCAGGTTTTACAGGCAGTGAAATCGGTAACAAGTACCCCAAAGATGTTGAAACACTCAAGCATAAGCTTGATGTAAGAGGCATGAGAATCTGTAATGCTTGGTTCTCCTCACTTCTTCTTTCAGAGGGCTATGAGGCTACAATCGAAGCTTTCATCAAGCACAGAGATTTCCTCCACGCACTCGGTGGAAAGGTTATCGGTGCTTCAGAGCAGGGTAACAGCATTCAGGGTAAGGATGTAAGCATCTTCGGCGAAAAGCCTGTTTACACAGACGAACAGTGGGAGCTTATCGCTAAGGGGTTTAACGAAATGGGCAGACTTGCTAAAGAAAAGGGTATGTACTTCACAGTTCATCACCATATGGGCACAGCTGTTCAGACCGAAGCTGAAATCGATAAGCTTATGGAAATCACTGATCCCGACCTCGTATATCTTCTTTTCGATACAGGTCATCTTTCATTCAGCGGTGAGGACGTTCTCGGTGTACTTAAAAAGTATGTACACAGAACAAAGCACGTTCACCTTAAGTCAATCCGCAAGGACATCATTGCTGAAGCTAAGGAAAAAGGTTACAGCTTCCTTGACAGTGTAAGAGCAGGCTCATTTACAGTACCCGGCGACGGTGACTTTGACTTCACACCTGTATTTGACATTCTTGACGAAGCAGGCTATGAAGGTTGGGTAGTAGTTGAAGCTGAGCAGGATCCTGCTAAGGCTAATCCCTATGAATATGCAGTTCTTGCAAGAAATTACATAAGAGAAAAGACAGGTCTTTAATCCGTAAATAATCAGCCTATGGTTGTTATTTAATATAAATATGAAAAGAGGACGATTTTATGAAAAAACTTACTTCATTGTTCCTTGCGATAGTTATGATTTTGACTGTTGCAACTTTTGCGGTTTCAGCAAAAGAATACACACAGCCTTTCACACAGTACGGTGAAGCATATGAAAACATCGTTGAGGGTTCAAAGACATACCGTATTCCTGCACTTTATACACTCAACAACGGTGCAGTGCTTGCTGTTGCTGACAAACGTTATGCTCACGGCAGTGACTCACCTAACAACATCGACGTTCTTGCTGCTATTTCAGCAAACGGTTACACTGATTGGCAGTATAACTGCATCAACTATCTTGAGGATTATCCCGATGATAAAACTGCAACAGATGCAGCTTCATTCATCGATTCAGCTGTTGCTCAGTCATCAACAGGCAGAATTTTCGTAATCAGCGATGCTTGTCCTTCAGGCGGCGGTTATTGGCAGGCACTCAACGGCACAGGCTTCTATGATATGTACTTAAGCGAAACAGAAGTACACAGAGGTCTTCTTCTCACAAACGGCAATTACGCAGGCGATCTTGCTGATTTCCAGTATTGTGTAGGACCTTTTGTTGACGGTTTTGCAGTAATTTACAAAAAAGGCACTGCTGATGCTCAGGGTAATGCTCAGAAATACAATAACGGTAAATGGATGTGGTTCCCCACTGAATATTCAATCAACGGTGAATTTGAACTTTACAAAAACGGCGAAGCTCTTACAATGAAGCAGATCGGCACCGATAAAGTAATTGCTCAGAACATCTTCTATAAAGATGCTGAATTCACTTGTTACCTTACAACATATCTTATGATGAGATACTCAGACGACAACGGTGCTACATGGAGTGCTCCCATTCTTATTTCTTCACAGGTCAAGAAAGATAACGAAGGCTTCCTCGGTATCGGCCCTGGCAGAGGTCTTGTAACCAACTATAACGGCAAAGAAAGAATTATCTTTGCAGTTTATGACAATGCAGGCGCAGGTGTAACTCCTGAACTTGATGAAAATGTAAGCACAATCTATTCAGACGATAATGGTGTTACATGGCACAGAGGTGCTGAAACAGCTTGCAGATCATTTATGACAAAGACAAGTGAAGCTCAGATTGTTGAACTCGGCAACGGCACACTTCGTATGTTCTCACGTAACAAGGGCAGATATGTTGCATATGCTGATAGCACAGACGGCGGTCACAGCTGGACAAAATTCCGTTCAGACTTAGAGCTTCCCTCAAACGGTAACTGTATGTTTAGCTTCATCAATGCAGAAGTTGACGGCAAGAAGTTTGTTCTCGGTTCATATGCATCAAGCAAAAACGCTCGTAACAACGGCGTTATCAAAGTTGGTGTTGTTGAAGGCAACGATATCAATTGGGTCAATACATATAATGTTAAGACAGGCTTCTATGCTTACTCATGTCTTACTCAGCTTAAAGACGGTAACATTGGTCTTCTTTACGAAGGCAAGGCTGATGAAATCACATATATGATTCTTACTCTTGATAAAGACGGCAAACTCAGTGAAATCAACGGCAATAACTACGAGGGTGAAATGGTTCTTCCTTCAGGTGAAGGTTCATTAAGAGCTTTCTTCGGATTCTTTGATAAAATCCTCAGTTTCCTCGGCCTTATCTGATTAAACTTAAAAATAAGACAGCACTCAATTGGGTGCTGTCTTTTATGTTGTTCAGTTGTTACTGAGTATCGCTTCAGCAACAATCAGATCGTGAGGGTAGGTGATTTTGATATTGCTGACGTGACCCTCAACAAGATGCACATCATAACCCTTTAACAGATAGATTTTACATCCGTCGGTGAGAATGTCTTTATCTTCATCACTGAGACTATTATAAAGCTCTCTGAGTTTCAGAGCACCAAAACACTGCGGTGTCTGCGCCTGATAAAGTTCACTTCGGTCAGGTATACTGTCAATGATAACACCTTTTCTGCTTTGAAAAATAGTGTCAACTGCTGGGATAACAGTGCCGGTTGCGCCGTATTTTTTTACGGCAGCAATATTTTTATCAATAATTTCCTCTGTCACAAAAGGTCTTACTGCGTCGTGAGTCACAATATAAGTATTATCTTGCAGTCCGTCGGTTTCTTCTATATAATCAATGGCGCGCATCAGGGTTTCGTTTCTTGTCAGCCCGCCGCAGATAACTGTTATGTCAGTGTTATTGAAAAGCTCTTTTGTATAATCAACCCAATCAGCAGGGCACAGTACGATAACTTTATCTATATTTTCAGCATTACTGAATTTATGAGCTGTGTGCTCAATTATTGTTTTGCCGCCGATTTTTATATATTGTTTGGGCATTTGTGCACCCATACGACTGCCGATGCCGCCTGCGGCTATAACTGCATAAATCATAAGTTCACCTCATTGTGTTTATATATAAATTATACTTCAAAGCTTATCTTTGTCAAGAACGTAATTTTTTTGAAAAAACTCTTGACTTTTCCCTTTTAAAGTGATATTATTTCTGCAATATCACAAATGCGTTGAAGAAATTATGAATTTTCATATTATGCTTTCAGAGAGTCGGTGGTTGGTGCGAGCCGATACAAAGTGTTAATTCAGTCTCGTTTCTGAGCAGAACTGCTGAAGATTAGGTTTGTGTAGGTGGTTCCGGTTGCCCCGTTATCATGGCTAAAAGCTTGTTTGAGCTTGAAAAGTGACTGCAAAAGCAGTAATCAAGGTGGTACCACGGATAGCATTATTCGTCCTTGAAGTTACATAGTAACTTCGGGGCTTTTTTTATTGCACGTACCACGTGTGCTTATAAACACTAAAATGCAAAAGTGATAAATTGAAACTTAAGGAGTTTTGAAAATGCAAAAATTATCAATCGCAGATGTAACATTAAAGCAGGCTGCTAAATCAGGCTGTTCACTTTCTTTCAGAGAAAAGATTGAAATTGCAAAGTTACTTAACAAAATTCATGTATCTGTTATTGAGCTTCCGGCTATCGTTAAAGAAAAGACTGATATGCTTCTTATTAAATCAATTTCTTCTTGTGTAACAGCAAGCAGTGTTATTGCTGTGCCCGTGAACCTCAGCGAGGGTGATGTA
This sequence comes from Acutalibacteraceae bacterium, assembly GCA_045660525.1. Taxonomy (GTDB): domain Bacteria; phylum Bacillota; class Clostridia; order Oscillospirales; family Acutalibacteraceae; genus UBA6857. Next base: position 4,215 of record JAZRDY010000174.1, read on the forward strand.
GAGAGAGTAGCTCAGGCGCTTTCAGCTGCTAAGAAACCCCGTATTCAGATCGAGGTTCCCACTTCAACAGTACAGATGGAATATATCTGCGGTAAAAAACCTGCAGCTGTTATCGATATGATTGCAGATTTGACAAAGAGAGCGAGAGCGCTTTGCGAAGATATCGAATTTATCGCAGACGATGCAACCAGAAGTGATCCTGACTTCCTTTATAAGGCGATTGATACGGCCATTGCAAACGGTGCAACAACTGTAACTCTCAGAGATACAGCAGGCAAAATGTTCCCTGAAGATATTTCAGCTCTTATCTCAGATTTATATAAAAATGTTCCTGCAGCTGAAGATGTTAATGTTGGTTTCCAGTGTGGCAATGAACTCGAAATGGCTACAGCTGGTAGTGTGAGTGCTATCAAAGCAGGCGCAAATGAAGTTAAGGTTTCAAGTGTTGAATCAAAGCTAGCTGCTTCAATGGAATCAATCTGCCAGATTATCAAGAATTTCGGCGATGAATTCGGCTATATGACAGGTGTAAGAACAACAGAATTCCATAAGGCTGCTAAGCAGATTTCTTGGATTGTTGACTCACACTCATCTAAGAATGTTTTCTCAGAGGGCGCGCTTGCATCATCAGAAGATTTCTCTCTCAGCGAGCACGATGATATCACAGAAGTCAGTAAAGCAATTGCTGTTTTAGGTTATGATCTCAGCGCTGAAGATATTTCAAATGTTTACACAGAATTTAAGCGCATCAGCAGCAAAAAGACAGTTACAGCAAAAGAACTCGATGCTATTATTGCTTCAGTTGCTCTTCAGGTGCCCACAACATATTTCCTTGAAAGCTATGTAATCAACAGCGGTAATATTATTCCTGCAACAGCTAATATTACTGTTAAGAAAAATGGCGAAGTAATCAGAGGTCTTTGCGGCGGTGACGGCCCCATTGATGCTGCTTTCCACGCAATTGAGCAGATTATCGGCCACCATTATGAGCTTGACGATTTCCAGATTCAGTCAGTAACCGAGGGTCAGGAAGCTGTGGGTTCAGCTGTTGTAAAACTTCGTTCAAACGGCAAGCTCTATTCAGGTAAGGGTCTTTCAACAGACATTATCGGTGCGAGTATAAGAGCATATCTCAATGCTCTTAATAAGATTGTTTATGAGGAGGCGTAAAATATGTTGAAGCTTTCTTTCAGTGTTAAAGGCTGGGAAAACTATTCCTGGCAGGATATGATAGACCTTGCAATCGAAAACGACTATAAGGGTATCGACCTTTGCGCGAGTGCATATCCATCATATTTCCAGAAAAACGGCGAATTTGACAAATATAACAGCGGTGCAACAATACGCAATCTCAAAGATAAAGGGCTCAACATTCCTGTTGTTACCTATAGTGATGACATTGCTGTTGGGGACCCTGCCGATATGGCAAGCAAAGTTAAAGAATATATTGATTTTGCATCATCAATCAAAGTTCCCTATGTTGCTTTTTATGCATCTGATTGTGAAAATGCAAAAGCTAATGTTATCAGTGTGCTTTCACAGGTTCACCCATATGCTTATGAAAAGAATGTAACAATTCTCATCAAAACAAAGGGTCTGTTTGCAGATACAAGTGTACTTCGCGATGTTCTTATGGAATTTTCAAGTGATTCAATCGCAGCACTCTGGGATATGTATCACACATATTGCGTTAAGGGTGAAGAGCCTGAAAAGACAATCACAAACCTTGGCGCTTACGTTAAGCACGTGCATATTAAAGACTCAGACGGGGAGTATTGCCTTATAGGTGAGGGTGAAATTCCTACTGAAGTAATGATTAATGCACTCGCATCAGTTAACTACAGCGGTTATATTTCACTTGACTGGAATCTCGAGTGGATGAGCGATCTCGATGAGCTTGATGTAATTCTTGCTCATTTCAGCCAGTATATGCAGAAGTTCCACGCACCTTCAAGAAGCAAGAGCCACCTTTACTATAACAACCGCGGCAACGGTAAATATGTATGGAAAAATGAAACTCTTATCGAAAAGACATTTTCTCAGGTACTCGACAAAATGGTTGAGGAGTTCCCTGATCAGCTTGCTTTCAAATATACAACTCTTGATTACACAAGAACCTATGCAGAATTCAGAGATGATGTTGACGAGTGCTGTCGTGCATTCCTCGACTTAGGTGTAAAACCCGGTAGTCACGTTGCGGTTTGGGCAACAAATATTCCTCAGTGGTATATTGCATTCTGGGCTGCAACCAAAATCGGTGCAGTGCTTGTAACAGTTAACACCGCTTATAAAATCCACGAGGCTGAGTATCTTCTCAAGCAATCAGATACTCATACTCTTATTCTTATTGAATCCTACCGTGATTCACACTATTCAGATATTATCGGTGAGCTTTGCCCTGAACTTGAGCACACAAAGCCAGGTCAACCTTTACACTGCCGCAGATTACCTTTCCTGAGAAATGTTATCACTGTAGGCTTTAAGAAAAAGGGTTGTCTTACCTGGGAAGAAGCTATTGAAAGAAGTGAAAACGTACCTGTTGAAGAAGTACACAGAATTGCTGCAAGCGTTGATCCCAACGATGTTTGCAATATGCAGTATACATCAGGTACAACAGGCTTCCCCAAGGGTGTAATGCTCACTCACTATAATGTTGTTAACAACGGTAAGTGCATCGGTGACAGAATGGATCTTTCCACTGCTGACAGAATGATGATTCAGGTACCAATGTTCCACTGCTTCGGTATGGTACTTGCTATGACCGCTTCAATGACTCATGGTGCTACACTTTATCCTCTGCCTTACTTCACACCGAAGCCTGCTCTTGCCTGCATCAATCAGGAAAAGATTACAGCATTCCACGGTGTACCCACAATGTTTATCGCTCTTTTAGAGCATCCTGATTTTGAAAAAACTGACTTCTCATATATGAGAACAGGTATTATGGCAGGTTCACCTTGTCCCATCGCAACAATGAAAGACGTTGTTGAAAAGATGCATATGAACGAAATAACTATTGTTTACGGTCAGACAGAAGCTTCACCCGGTTGTACTATGAGTTGAACCGATGACTCTCTTGAGATTCGCGTTGGCACAGTAGGCCGCGCACTGCCTGAAATCGAGTGCAAGATCATTGACCCCGAAACAGGTGAGGACTTACCCGTAGGACAGATAGGCGAATTTGTTGCAAGAGGTTACAACATTATGAAGGGCTACTACAAGATGCCTAAGGCAACCTCAAGTGCCATTGATAAAGATGGCTGGCTTCATACAGGCGACCTCGCCTGCAAAACTGAAGACGGAAACTATAAAATTACAGGCCGACTTAAAGATATGATTATCCGTGGCGGTGAAAATATCTATCCTAAAGAAATTGAAGAGTTTATCTACACTAATCCCAAGGTCAGCGACGTTCAGGTTATCGGTGTACCCGATGAGCAGTATGGCGAAGAAATTGCAGCTTGCATTATTCTTAAAGAAGGCGAAACAATGACTGAAGAAGAAATGAAACAGTTTGTCCGCGACCATATGGCTAAGCATAAGGTGCCCAAATATGTTGATTTTGTTGATGCATTCCCAATGAATGCTGCAGGTAAAATCCTTAAATACAGAATGCGTGAAATCGCAATTGAAAAATACGGTCTTCAGAAGGCTAATGCAGTAGAAACTGCTTAAATCGAGTTGGCGAATCCTATAGGGTTCGCCAATTGAAATTTTAAATATAAGGTGATTTAAATGAATTATCCTATAATCGACTCACATTGTCATATATATCCTGATAAAATTGCAGATAAAGCAGTGGAGGCTATCGGACAGTTTTATAATCTTGATATGTACTACGACGGCAGATACTCGACCCTTCTTGATTTCGGCTCAAAGATAGGCGTGAAACACTATGTGATTTTTTCTGTTGCTACAACACCGAGTCAAATACATTCAATTAATACTTACATAGCTGATACCGTTAAACAGTCAGACGGTCTTATGACAGGTCTTGGTGCACTTCATCCCGACAGCGAAGATATAGAGGGGGATATCGCCGAAATTGTTTCCTTCGGACTTAAGGGTGTCAAAATGCATCCTGACTTTCAGAAGTTCAATATTGATGATAAGAAGTGCTATAAGATTTATGAAATGTGTCAGCAATATAAACTGCCTGTACTTCTGCATACAGGCGACAGCAGATACGATTATTCTAATCCGAAGAGAATGAAAACGGTGCTCGATGATTTTCCCGATCTTATAGTTATCGGGGCACATTTCGGCGGCTGGTCTTGTTGGAGAGAAGCTGCTGAAACATTGAGCAAATATAAAAACTTTTATGTGGATTGTTCTTCATCCTTCGATTGGCTCAGTGCTGATGAAAGCAGAAAAATAGTCAGAGATTACGGTGCAGACCACGTTCTTTTTGCAACAGACTTTCCCATGTGGAATCACGAATCTGAATTGAAGCATTTTATGGCAATGAATCTTACTGATGAAGAAAATAAGCTTATTTTATATAAAAATGCAATTAAGCTTTTCGGTATTGATGAAAGTAAAATACTGTAAGAAAAATCTTAAAAAAATATTAATTTTATATTGACAATCAAGTTTTAAAGTGCTAAAATATATGCAAATTTAATATAAAAGCTATGACGAAGACGGATGAATCTTAGTTTTCACAGAGAGCTGACGGTGCTGCAAGTCAGTATAACGACGTTTCAATATCCTATCACTTCCGAGCTGAGGGTCCGAAAGTAATTTATCAGTAGGCGCCCTTCGTGATTGCTGCGTTAATGCATAGAGCTTATTAGAGCTTGAAGGTGGCGGTTTAATAATCGCAATTTGAGTGGTACCGCGGGTATTATTTAGTTAGTTACTCGTCTCAAGGTTTTTCTTTGAGACGAGTTTTTTTATTTCGAAATTTTAAGTTCGGAGGATTGTATTATGGAAATGAATAACCAGCTTATGGAAGTTGCTTTCCGTATTAAGGAAATGCGAGAGGTTTGCGGCTTCAGTGAAGAAGAAATGGCTGAAAAAACCGACATTACAGTTGAACAGTATCGTGAATACGAAAAGGGTACAGTTGATTTTCCTTTCTCATTTATTCATAAGTGTGCAAAGGCATTCGGCATCGGCAAAACCGATCTTTTAGAGGGTCAGAGCAGTAACCTTTCATCCTATACGGTTACAAGAAAGGGTGAGGGCAAGATAACATCAAAAGAAGATGGTATTGAAATCAACAACCTTGCACCTCTTTTCAAAAACAAACTTGCTGAGCCTTATCTTGCAAAATACGAATACAGAGAAGAACTTCAGAACCAGCCTATTCACACAATCACTCACGGCGGTCAGGAGTTTGATATCGTGCTTTCAGGTAAGCTCAAGGTTCGTGTCGGCAACCACACAGAAGTCCTCGAAGAGGGCGACAGCATCTATTACAAGAGTTCATCACCCCACGGTATGATTGCTGTTGACGGTCAGGATTGCACATTCCTTGCAGTTGT
>JAZRDY010000175.1:0-17124 GCA_045660525.1 Acutalibacteraceae bacterium
ACCTGCAGTCCCCAGTGATATTGACTCAGATCTTCAGTATAGTTATACCTTTGCAGGTTGGACAACAATAGCTCCTGAAAATGGTGTTCCATACCATAAACTTCTGGAAAACGGTGACTTCAATGAAAATAATGAAGCTATTACACTTACAACCGATTTCCTTGCAAGAAATGATGCTACATACTATCCCGCATACAGAAGAGCTGTTAAGTCTTATGTAGTTGCTTTCAATTATTATGATGCATCCGGACAGTATCAGACAAGCAAGATTGTTGTTGAATTTGGTAAGAGCTTTACAGCTCCTGCAACTGTTCCTGAAAAATATGCTAACCTTGGTTACGGTTATGAGTTTGAAGCCTGGTTATTAAAAGGAAAGACCTACAAATATAGCGATGCTATTATAATGGACGAAACTTTAGCAAATGCAGATGCTCTTTATACCGGAAACATTAATAGCGCTGCAGCTATTAATATTGGATCAGATTATACCGATGGTGTTGCCACTGCTTATGAGTTAACATTTAAGTTTGTAAACAAACAGGGTGTCGAAGAAGAAAAGATCTTTGAGGTTAACCACTATGACTACATCACAGAAGAAATGCTTAAAGAACTGAAAGACTCAGTTGCTTCTGACTATGATAACGGCGTAGCTCAGGTTTATTACAAAGATTTATGGGAAGTTAAGTCGGGTAATGCAGATGATACTCATTATAATGTTGATGATTTAACATCATTCACACCCACCTCACACGTTACATTTGAGGCTGTTTATGACAATCCCGTTCCTTACCACACAGTTACTTTTGTTGATGGTAACGAAGTTGTATATATCGGTAGAGTATTAGAAGGTTCACCGATTCCGGAATGTAAAACTGAAATCACAAATGATAATGGCACACCTGATAATGAAGAAGATGACTACAAAGAAACAGTAGAATACATTCCTTCAAAAGCTGATGATGCTAAGGGTCAGTATGAATTCCAGGGTTGGTTTGATGCCAGACAGACAGATGAAGAATATGCTGTAACAAATGGCGACAAGTATGTTGAAGTTACAGAAGACGGTAGTTTGGCATCAGTCAAGACCGTTTCAAAAGATATAACACTTTATCCTCAGTATATATTCGAAGCCTTTACATATACTGTTAAGTTTATGAACTATGACAGCTCTGAGATTATTGCAGAAGATGAGTTTGAATATGGTCGCTCACTTGAGATGCTCAACGGCAGAGCAAATGCGGCAGCACAGGGTGGAAAACCTGCCGATGATATGTACACATATCAGTTCATAGGTTGGGATGCTAAGGTTCCCACAACTTGTGAGGGTAAGGATTTAGTATTCGTAGCACAGTATAAGCCTGTTTACAAGTATTATGAAGTTAACTGGTATAATTCAGTTCTTGTTGACGGTGCTTGGGTTGCTGATAAGAGTGCAGATGGTCTTCTTGCTACAACACACCACACATACAATAGCAGAATTTTTGCTCCCTCAGTTAACGCAAGTTGCCCGGCAACTGCACCTGCAGGACAGAGCTATGTATTTAGCGGTTGGTGTTATATAGACGAAAATGGTGAAGTTGCAAACTTTGAAAAGGGTATGACCATTACCTCAGGTATGGAATTCTATGCAACATACAAACTCTCAGCTAAGACTTATACAGTAACAGCAGTTATCAGAGACAGTGAAATTAAATATCTCATTGATGCAAGCACTACAGATAAAGCTAATGATGCAACAATCATTGCTGATCCTCAGGCAGGTTATGTTGATGCAGAAAACCACGATGCCTTTGCAGGTTGGTTCACTGATATAGATCGTACAGTACCATTTGATAAGAATGCAACTGTTACAAGTAATATGACCATATATGCAAAATTTGTTGTGTCAAAACATGATAGAAGCTCAAGCTCAAATACAATCACAACTAAGATCGCAACATATTATGAAGCAGGCGAAACAAAGAGCTGGTGTTCATGTGACAAGGATAAGACTGAAATCACAACAGTAGTACCTATGCTCGTTGATAATGAGAAACCCACAGGTTCTATTTCACTTGGTGGTTATACTTGGAACTCAGCAGATGCAGAGTACAACAAGATAACAGGTATCATTGCTAATGCTGATACAAACGTAGTACTCAATGTACACGATGCAGGTATCGGTCTTAAACTCGTAAGAGCTTTTGCATTCCCTGCAGATTTAGTGCTCACAGCTGATAATTACAGCGTTGCTGCTCAGATTGCATATAATGTATTCTCAGATACAAGCGAAGAACTTACAAACAATGTAGATCTTGTTGTAAGACTCGGTGATCTTGCAATTGCAGATCTCGAAAAGAAAGTTGATAAAGACGGTAAGATTACATATTCTGTACAGTATAATGATGACGGCAGTATCAAGACAAAGAATCTTGAAAGCGGTAAAGAATATATCATTTACTACTTTGCATCTGATAAAGCAGGTTATGCAGATGCAACTAAAGTTAACACTCTTAACACAAGAGTAAGAACAGAGAAGTTCCTTTATGATGATAAAGCTCCTTCAATTAGTATTGAAGGCGATGGTGATTCTGCTCCTATCCCCACATATTGTGAAACTGCAACTGTTGTTCTCGATGAAAATGCAACCCTTACAATCAATGGTAAAGACATCAGAATGATGCTCATTCCTAAGGAAGACGAAGAAGGAAATGTATTCTACACATATGAGATCAGTGATCCCGGTGAATACGAAGTTGCAGCAACAGATATCGCAGGTAACAAGTCAAGCAAGAAGTTCAGAGTTGCTGAAGAAGATGAAACAAAATTCATTATCAGCACAAAGAAGGCAACTTGTACAGTAGACGGTGAAATTGAAAAGATTTGTCCTGTTTGCGGTGAAACCAGATACACAGCAACAGTAGCTGCTACAGGTCACAACTTCAGTGTAGAGTATGTAGAAGCTACTTGTGAAACTGATGGCTACAATGTATATTGGTGTACAGAATGCAACTATAAAGTTGAAGTTGAATATTTAGCTAAATGGTCAGCTGATGCAGTTGCAGATGAACTTTATGTGCTTGATTCAAAAGGTGCTAAGGTTTCAAGAAAAGTTGGCGACACAGTTGAATATCTTGTTTATAAGCTCAATGCAGAAACAAATGAAAAGATCTATGTAAGTGAAAGTACCGGTCACAATATGCCTTCAATTAATGGCGAGGTTATTTACACAGTTGTAACTGCTCCCACATGTAAGAGTGTTGGTAAAGAAGTTGCTGCTTGCAGTGAATGTGATCATAAACTTTACAGAACAATTCCCGTTGATACAAGTGCACACGAATATAGTGTAGTTAAAACAATTAAACCTACTTGTACTGAAGAAGGTATGAAGTATCAGGTATGTAAGCTTTGCTCACATATGAATGTTCTTCCCGATGTACTTGATGCAACAGGACACGAAGAAACAAATTGGGTTGTAACAACTGAGCCTACATGTGTTGATGCAGGCGTTGAAACCGAAAAATGTACAAAGTGCGGTGCTACTATTAAAGCAGATGATGTTGCTAACACAAGACCTGTTCCCGCAACAAACGAACATATCTATGAATTAACAAGCTCAGCAAACAATGTTAATACATTCACATGTAAAGTTTGTGGCGATACCAAGACAACAGGTGGTGCAGTTGTAACTTATACTGTAATATTCAACGACGAAGACGGTGACGAGATTAAGAAAGTCACAGTTAAGGGCGGCGAAACACTTGCTGCTAAGGCTACAAGTGCAACAGATGACAAATTTGCACCCGAGGCTCCTGAAAAGGTAGACAGCACAGGCATAAATAAATACAAGTTTGCAGGTTGGGTTGATGCTGACGGTAAGAAGATTAAATTCCCGCTTACTGTAACAGCTGATATGACACTTACAGTTTCATATACAGAAAGCAAGAAACTTTATAATCACCAGTTTATGGTGCCAAATTCATTGGTTTCACTCTTAGAAACTGAAACCGCATATCGTGAACATGCAAATCTTATTGGTGCTATTGGTGATGTTAGAGTTCCCTCAGATCCCGTATTTGCTTTAGAAGATCCCAATGAAAATACAGCTATTAAAGAGCTTTATACAATTACTTTTGCATATTGGACAAATGCACTCGGTGAAAAAGTAACAGACTTTACAGTTACTTATAATGAAGAAACCGGTGATGCTGACAAGACCTTCTACGCTGTATTTAATGTAGTTGCAAAGAGATATGATGTATCATTTGTTAACGGTACAACACTTGTTTGGAGCACAACAGTTAATGCAGGTGATAGTGTAGTATTCGGTGGCACAGAACCCACAAAGGCTGCAGATAATGATTATCACTACTCATTCAATGGTTGGTATGTAGATGCTGCTTGCAAGATTCCGTATACAAATCAGGCAATCAAAGCTGATAAGACAACAATTTATGCAGGCTTTACAGCAACACCTCACGACTTTGATAATACAAAGGGCGAAGTAATTCAGACTCAGACTTGTGAACTTGGTGAAAAGACCGAATACACATGTGAATGTGGCGAGAAAACAGTAGTACAGACCAAGGCACCCAAGGGTCATGACTATAATGTAGTTGGTGTTCCTTCAGCAGACGGACTTAAGATAGAGTATTACTGTGCAAACGGTTGCGGAGACTTTATAACAACAAAGAACGCATTCACAGTTTCATTCACAATTGATGGTATCACAGAAGAACTTTATACAGTTCCTGCAGGTGAAAAGGTTAAATTCACAGGCGAAAAACCGACTAAGTCAGCTACAGCTCAGTATTCATATGAATTCGAAGGCTGGAAGATTCTTGGTGGTGGCAACACTGTATATGCATTAGACTATGAATTTGCAGCAACAGAAGATATTACTCTTGAAGCTCAGTTCAAAGCTACAACACGTATATACCGTGTAACATACTACAACGCTGAAAACGGCGATGTACTTCAGACAATTGACAATATCGCTTACGGTGCAAACATTCCTGCTTATACTAAGACAGAAATTCCCACAAAAGCACCTGATGCTAAGGGTCACTATGTATTTACAGGTTGGGATCGTAGCACAAGCGAAACAGTTAAGGGCGATACAGTTATTTATCCTGTATTTAAGCTTGAAGACCATAAATATGGAACAAGTCAGTCAATTAAAGCAACTTGTGAAGACTACGGTCAGGAAATCAGCACATGTACAGTAGCTGGATGTAACTACAAGAAATCTTCTACTACACTTGAAAAGCCCCTTGGCCATACTGATGTAAAAGCTAATGATACTAAGGTTGAGCACAAGATAGTAGAAATCGATGGTAAACTGTATGATGTATATACATGTACACGTTGTAATGTAGAGCAGAAGAATGAAATTCGCTCAAAGAAAATCACAATTGCTGTCTTTGATAAGGACGGTAAAGAAATAAAGAACGGCGCTGCAAAAGTAACAATCACAAATAAGGCTGATGAAAATGATAAAGAAACAGCTTATACAATGAATGGTGTTGCTGAATTTATAGTGCCTGCTGATCAGAAGGTTGAATGGATCGTAACTGTAGTAAATGCAGAGGGTTATGATACTCTTCCCAAGGGCGGTTATTATGGCGAACTTGGTGCAAGTGACACAGGATTAACATTCGGTAAAGACAATGGCAGCGACAGCGGCGAAACAACCGGTTGCACATGTTCATGTCACAAGAAGACATTCTGGGGTATCCTCTTCAACTTCTTCCAGAAGATCATCAGACTCTTTAACAAGAACGCAAAATGCTGTGATTGTTATGCTGGCTGATTAAATCTGAGTTTCTAACTTAATAAAAAGCCTCTCCTTAATGGAGGGGCTTTTTGCTTGTTAAATGTTGTGTTGAGGATAAATGGATGGGGCTCCGTAAAATCGCGAAGCGATTTTTGAGGATGCTGCGCATCCTCATGCCGAATTAAAATTCGGCAACGGAGCCCCACCTTGTTGTTTATTTGTGCAACGTAAAAAAATCCCCGCATTAAGCGGGGATTAGATTATTTATAGGATTATTCTTCGGCGTCTTTCTTTGCATCTTCAATAACTTTCTGAGCAACGTTCATAGGAGCATCTTCATATCTTGCAAATTCAAGTGAGAAGTAGCCTCTGCCTGCTGTTACTGAACGAAGAGTTGTTGAGAAGTCGCCCATTTCTGCCATTGGTACTTCAGCGATGAGCTCCTGCATCATAGGTTCATCAGCTGCGCCCATACCGAGTACGCGACCACGGCGTTTTGTAATATCACCCATAATATCACCGAGGTTGATATCGGGCATATAAACCTTAAGTTCACCGATGGGTTCAAGAATTACGGGACTAGCCTGAGCCATACCATTCTTGAATGCGATCTTAGCAGCTGTTTTGAATGCCATTTCGTTTGAGTCAACGGGATGGTATGAACCATCATAAAGAACAGCCTTAAGACCAACTACGGGATAACCTGCAAGAGGGCCCTTAAGGATAGCTTCCTGAAGACCCTTTTCAACTGCGGGGAAGAAGTTCTTGGGAACTGAACCGCCGACAACTTCTGTTTCGAAGATGAGCTGATCTTCTGTGTGGGGTTCGAAGCGTACCCATACATCACCGAACTGACCTGAACCACCTGACTGTTTCTTGTGACGACCCTGTACCTGGCAAGTCTTGCGGATTGTTTCTCTATATGCAACCCTGGGGTTACGAAGATCGATTTCTACACCGTATTTTGTCTTAAGCTTTGAAACAACGATATCAAGCTGCTGTTCGCCAAGACCTGAGACAATCATTTCTTTTGTTTCATCATTTGTAGCAAATTTAACTGTGGGATCTTCATCAATAATCTTACGAAGACCTGCAGCAACCTTATCTTCTTCGCCCTTCTTCTTAACTACAACAGCCATTGAAAGTGAGGGAGCGGGGAAGTCAACGCCTTCGAGAGTGATAGGATTCTTAGGATTGCAAAGAGTGTCACCTGTCTGTACATCCTGAAGCTTTGTGATAACACCGATATCACCGAGGTCGATTGAAGCAGTGTCTTCCTGCTTGATACCCTTAACACTTACGAGCTTACCCATCTTCTGAGTTTCACCTGTTCTTGAGTTATAGCAAGGTGTATCGTGAGTGATCTTACCTGCAAGTACCTTTACGAAAGACATCTTACCAACAAAGGGGTCAGCAATTGTCTTGAAGCAAAGAGCAGCAAGATCTTCTTTTTCTGAGCATACGATTTCAATATCTTCACCGTCTGCATTCTTAGCAATTTCAGGCTTAGCCTTATCAGGTGAGGGAGCTGAGTAAACGATAGCATCAAGAAGCATATCGCAACCGTCAACCTTGGTAGCTGAAAGTGCATAAACGGGATAAATTTCACCGGTTTCTACACCCTTTGTAAGACCCTGGATAATTTCTTCTTTAGTGAGAGGTTCGCCTTCGAAGAATTTTTCCATAAGTTCTTCGTCAACTGTAGCAACAGCTTCTTCGAGAGCTGCTCTCATAGCAACAATATTATCGTCAGTGGGAATTTCGATTTCAACGGGACGGCCGTTGGGATATTTGAATGCTTTGTTTGAGCAAAGGTTTACGAAAGCTTCGCAAGTACCGCCGTTCATATAGGGTACAACAACGGGGCAAAGCTTTGTGCCAAGGTGTGCCTTTAATGTGTCAAATGTTTTGTAGAAGTCTCTGTGTTCGCCGTCAACCTTTGTGATAGCGAAGAACTTTGCAATCTTTCTTGCATCGGCAGCCTTGATAGCCTTTTCAAGACCAACGTCGATGCCTGAAGAAGCTGAAGTTACGATAAGAGCACAGTCAGCCGCACGCATTGTTTCAGCCATACCGCCTGCAAAGTCAAATTTACCGGGAGCATCAAGAACATTAATCTTAGTATCTCTCCACTCTAATGATGCTGTTGCAGCTGAGATTGAGCACTTGCGCTTCTTTTCTTCTGCATCATAGTCCATTATTGTGTTGCCATCGATAACACGGCCGAGTCTGTCTGTTACGCCTGCAACATAGAACATAGCTTCTGCAAGTGCTGTCTTACCTTTACCTGTATGGCCCGCGATTGCGATGTTTCTGATGTTGTTTACTGAATAAGATTTCAATTCTATTACCTCCTAAGACCTCGTTATTACAAGATCCCTAAAAATTATATACCTCTGAATAAACTATTATTTGAGGTTAACACTGCCATTTTACCATAAATTAAACAAAAAAACAACGGATTATTAACTAATTTTATGCATTATTATTTGGTTATAGTGTATAAAAATCAGAAATTCTACTGTTGTAACGCAATAAAGTGACATAAAAAAGGTTAATCATAATGTTGCACGTAGAGCATTATAGTGTTTTTTGTTTGCTTTTTTGGCAGGTAGTAAAAGCAACGGCTACACAGGGAAGATGTAATAAAATATAAATTTGTATAGCAATGCATTTTTAGTTAGCGGTAACGGTGGGGCGGTGGCTCCGTCGCCGTTTACGGCGCGAGGACGCCCTTCGGGGCGTCCTCAAAATCGCTTCGCGATTTACGGAGCCACCGCTGCCTTTTCATCGCACCTTACCATATCGTCAGTGAAAGAGCCTTAAAGAAAAAAGACGAGCAGAAATGAAACTGCCCGCCTATAGAATATATAATTTAAAATACTTGATTGACTATCTGTCTCGCATTGAAAATACACAACCGCAATAGTCCTGTCTGTAAAGTCCGTGTTCCCTGGATAACTCCGTAGACCGCTTATAGCCGTTTTTCTTTTTGAAATCAGAGGGCAGGTGCTTTACATTATATATAGCACCAAGTTCTTCGCCTATCTCGTTTATCTTGTCAGCGCGTTTAAGAGGGCTGATTGATAATGTGGTGGTGAAATAGTCAAAGCCCATTTCCTTAGCTAAATTTGCCGTATTCTCAAGGCGAAGACGGTAGCATCTGAAACATCTCTCGCCACCCTCTTTTTCCTGCTCGTAGCCCTTTACGCAATCGTAAAACTCTTTCGGGTCAAATTTACCCTCTGCAAAAGCAACGGGATGTTTGAAGTTCATTTCGCTTATAAAACGACGAGCCTCTTCGGCACGAAGCGCATATTCGCTTTCGGGGTAGATATTAGGATTGTAAAAATAAAGAGTTATGCTGAAATAATTAGAAAGATATTCGAGGCAATAACTGCTGCAAGGCGCGCAGCAGGCGTGGAGCAACAGTGTCGGCACCTTTCCCTCAGGTATGCTTTCTATTAATTTATCAAGCTCTTTCTGATAGTTTTGCATAGTCTCACCTTATAATACAATTTCCATTTAAAAAGCTGCCGAATGTTCGACAGCTTTTAGTTGTTGATTAGTCGTTGTTTTCGTCTTCGATCTTGTCGATTACTTCCTGAGGAATAGCCTCGCCATGTTTAACGAACATAAGAAGTCCTACGCAGATAACGAAAGCGATGGGGCTGTAATAGAACAGCGACATATAGGTACCGCTGACCATTGCCACAACACCGTAAACGATGGGTGAAGCAATCTGAGCTGAGAATGTAGCTGTGTAGTAGTAACCTGTGAAAGTACCAACCTTATCAATACCACCGATTTCAAGTACGAGAGGCAGGGTGTTAACTGTGATGAACATATTAGCAAAACCTGCAAGAATAAGTACGGGGTAGATGAGGATTTTAAGCACCTTTGTTTTTGAGTCAACAACATCTTTGATGTTTGAAAGAGCTTCAGCATAATCGCCGTCAGCAACTTCCTGACCTAAAACGTTTTTGCTTGTTGCAACAAGATTATCAAGGCTGAATGCACCACCTGAGGATTCTACAAGAGCATCTGTAACATCGGCATATACGCTGCCCTCTTCCATTGTTTCCAGGTATGTTACATAGCCTGAAATAGTGAGAGCTTCATATTCGCCTTCGATTGTGCCTGCTTCAACTGCTGCCTTGTGAGCTTCGCTGAGTTCTGTATTTACTGTTGTAACAGCCTGATTTACATTTTCATAAAGCTTGTTAGCCTGGATGTATTTACCAACTGAAAGACCGCTTGAGCTTACCATAAGTGTGAACACAAGGAAGAACACGAGAAAAGCTGAGATAAATACTGTGAGACCTGAAAGGATAGTCTTTTTTCTGCCTATCTTTCTGCCGAGCTTACCCGCAGGAATAGCTGCAATTGCTGAACAAACAGCGAAGATAGCCATAATGATTGTAGCTTCTGCTGTTGCCATGTGGAGAATTTCTTGAGCAAACAGTGAGAAGAATGTTGTAATAGCGTTAGTACCGCAGAAAAGGAAGAAGAGAGCACCGAGCATAAACACAAGGCTCTTTCTTTCGCCTGATGAAAGCTTAGCCGCTTTTCTTGCAGCCTTTTCAGCTTTTTTAGCTTCTTTTTCAGCCTGTCTCTGAGCTGCTGCGTCGAGTGCCTGGTTTTTATCAGCCTTAACCTGAATACGGCTGTCCTGCTCCTTAACGAAGAAGAGAAGCACGAGAGCGCCGAGAATCATAACAACTGAGCCGATGATGAATACAACGGGATATGTCTGGCTTTCATCTGTAGCCTTGCCGAAAAGAAGAGCATAGATAAGAGTTGCAACTGTACCTGCAATCATACCTACGAATGAGCCTATACCACCCATAAGGTTGATGATAGCATTACCTTCACTGCGAAGTTCGGGAGGAGTAAGGTCGGGCATAAGAGCAACAACAGGAGCTCTCCAGAGTGACATAGTGAAAACAAAGAGGATAATGCAAGCCATTGTTGCAGGGAGTGAACCTGTGCCAAGAGCAACGAATGGGATAAGTGCAAAGAATAAAGCTGAAACGGGAGCACCTAAAACGATGAAAGGACGGCGTTTACCGAGCTTGGAGTGGCAGTTATCTGAAAGCTTACCGAATGTGGGCTGGAAGATAACGCCGAATATGTTATCGAAGGTCATTATGATACCGATGAAAAGAGGTACCAATGAAACGCTTGTTCCGAAACCTACATCTTCACCCTGAGAACGGGCAAAATCTGCAAGGAAGGGAAGAGCTTCGTTAAGCTTTGCACTGAGGTTTGTTACAAATGCTGACTCAGAGAGAAGCTTATTAAGAATCTTTGTAATGTAAGGATCGTATATAGCCCATGCGATTGATGAAGCCATAAAACCGAAACCTGTAAGTATGGTGAGTTTGACATTAAGCTTTTGCTTGTTTTGTTCTGACATGTCACTAACTCCTTTCTCATTCTTTTTTCTGAAAATATCAGTCTTAATCATTATAACTTTTTTCTTCGGGAATTTCAATGATTATTTCAAAATTGTCATAGTTATAATATTGTATTTTTTTACTGACGGACTTTGGCTAAAAAAGGGGATAATAAATTAAAGGCTGTGAAGATAGTCTCCACAGCCCGTTTGTTGATTTAATTTTTATTCTGCAGTTGATGCATCAGTGTTGCCGCTCACATCAGACATACCGGACATATTTTCATCTGTCAGGTCATTGCCGTTTGTATTTTCATCTGTGAGTTCCTCAGATAAATCTGTCATATCTTCTTCGAGGGCATCGCTGATAGTGGTTGCATCATCCATAATTGAAGTCATTTCATTGCTCATTGATGTCAAAGTGTCATCAACGGCGTTGTTACCGCAGGCCGCAAAGCACATAACGATTACCGCTAAAGCAATAATAAGAATTATGGGAAGAAATTTTTTCATGTCAAAAGTCTCCTTTGATTTGTAGTTGTATTTAATCTTATGCTTAGTATTGACGGCTTATTCTATATTATTCCTTGATTTTAACTTTAGTTGTTGACTTAAAAGTTATATAGTGTTAAAATTAATTCATTAAAATAAAAGGAGAGAATAATATGAGTAAACTCAGCTCAAAGCCTCAGAATCCTCTGTGGCAGACCACTAAGACTGAAAGAAACAGCTATTATTCCTATTTCTTCGGTCAGAATATGATCTATAATATGATTGCCGGTTACCTTGCAACCTTCCTGCTTCTTATCGGTATTAACCCCGTCAAATCTGCGATGGTTATGCTTATTGTTAAAGTATGGGATGCGGTAAACGATGCAATCTTTGGTGTTATCTTTGATAAGATTACGTTCAAAAGCGGCAAGAAATATATCCCCTGGTTAAAGATTGCCTGCGCGCTGACACCTGCATCAACAATTGCTATTTTCATTATACCCAGTGCAGCAGAAGAAACTGTCAAACTTATCTGGTTTGCTCTTGCATATATCATCTGGGATACAGCTTATACAATTTGTGATGTGCCCGCATTCGGTATTATCACATCAATGACAAGCAACGTTGAAGAAAGAAACACAATCCTTTCCCTCAAAGGCATCACCGGCGGTATCGGTTCGGCTATTACAACTGTGCTCGTAACAGTGCTTATCAGTGAGTTTATCGGTCTGAGCTACGGTTGGGTTTCAATTATAGTTGCCATTGTCGCTACTGCTACAATGTTCCCCGTATGCTTCAAGTGTGCTGAAAGAAACAAGTCTATTGACGAAGAGCAGTTTACAGTTAGAAGAATGCTCAAATATGTTGTAAGCAACAAATATCTTCTTATCTATTATTTAGGCTATATTTTCTATTCAGGTGCTCAGACGTACAACGCCCTTCATATGATTATGGCTTATTATATTTATGAAAACTCACTTGCATCTCTTATTACCGGTACTGTTGCGGCTCTGCCTCAGCTTGTAATGGCTCTGCTTGTGCCGAAAATTATCAGAAAGATGGACAAGACAAAGCTTTTCAAAATCTGCGTTATTGCAACTATCGCCCTTTCATTCCTCATTCTTCCCACAAAGAACAGCTTTATCCTTTTTGTACTTGCATATATGCTTCGCGCGATTCCTCTCGGTATCATCGGTGTACTCGGCTTTACCTTCACTCCTGACTGTGCAGAATACGGTCAGTATACAACCGGAACAGAAGCAAAGGGTATCACATTTGCAATCCAGACCTTTGCAGTTAAACTTGCAGCAGCAATTTCAGGTTCATTGGGTCTCGCTCTTCTCGGTGTATTTGGATTCAAAACCTTTGAAGGTGTTGACAGCTTTGAAGGTCTTCAGGCAATTGACGCTATCAGTCAGCAGTCTGCAGAAGCTCTTGACGGTCTGTGGTTCACTTATAATGTTGTGCCCATTATCGGTCTTGCTATTGCACTCGTTATATGGAATTTCTATAAGCTTAACGATAAAGATGTTCAGATTATGGCAGATTATAACGTGGGCAAGATTACAAAAGAAGAAGCTGAAAGTCAGCTTTCAAGAAAATATTAATCGATAATCGCCCGCTTTTTAGTGGGCGATTTTTATGTATAGTGTTGTATTTAAAAGAAAATGTTGACAAATAAGCAAGAATGATTTATAATTAATCTATCTAAGTATCACTTGAGATGCATTTATAAATGAAACGGAGGATATTTCCTATGAAAAAAACATTAGCTTTAATTCTTACAGTTCTTGTTGCTTTTTCAATGTTTACATTCGCAACATTTGCTGAAGAAACAACAGATGACGGCCTTGTAACAGTAGAATTTGTTGACGGTAACGGCGCAGTAATCGTTACAGAACGTTTAAAGCCCGGTGCTGAGCTCAAGAGTATTGTTCCTGAAAATCCTGTAAAAGAAGATACTGATGAACACAAGTATACATTTGAGGGCTGGGTATCAAATATTCCCGGTGACGTTAAAGACAACGGTGAACCCAACCTTTATTACCAGAACACTGTTCCCAATCTTCCCAATGCAGAAGAAATGGAAAAGATCTATGCTGAAAATCCTGATTTCAAGGTTGTTTTCACAGCAACATATCTTGAAGAAGACGTAAAAGCAGGTCAGAACCTTATGCAGTTCTTCAAGAGCATTTTTGATCGCATCAATCTTATATTCCAGTACTTTGCAACAATCTTTGATTTTGTATAATAACTGAATAGCTGATTATGGGGCTGCATTTTGCAGCCCCTTTTTATTTGTTAAAAATATTAACAATTTTATCACTTGAATTACATTGACAAAGAGCTTAATTTGCTATAAAATTAAATCAATCTCTGCAAAAGGATTAATAAAATGAACATGGAGGTTCTAATATGAAAAAAATTATTTCTCTTATTCTTGCTGTGCTTATGATTTTCTCAGCAACAGCATTTGCTTTCGCTGCAGACGAAGCTAACCCCAATCCTGAAAACAAGCCTATCAAGATAACATTTAAATATGATGTTGCAGATCGTTCCGGTCTTCCTGTAAGAACAAGCTCTGACATCTATGTTGATTACGGTGAAGATTTCAACGACCAGGTACCTGAGAGCTCATATTATACAGACACCAAGGATGGTAAATACAGAGTTTATATCGGTTTCTGGACAACAGATAAAGCAGGTTACAACATCAAAAACTGGGAAAAAGGTTCTTTTGTTGCATTCCCTGAAGGTTCAAGTGTAACTGAAATTACTTTTGAAGCTCAGCCTGCATCGGAAAAGGTTACAGCCGGTAACACTATCGGTGGTGCCTCTGAAGAACTTTTAGGTGTAAATATCGTTGAATTATTTGCAAAGTTCTTTGAGCAGTTCAAAGTTTGGTTCGCAGAAATTATCCTTTTATTAGGTAATTTTATGTAATTCACTGTATTTTAATGAGCAATATAAAGATCCGGTTTTTTACCGGGTCTTTTTGTTTGATTTATTTCACACAGATTACACTTTCAAATGAATTTTTGATTGAAATTTCACAGCGATAACATATATATTTTGTTAAATTTGCCGTTTTATGGGTGCTAATAATGAATTTTAATTTTTAGAGTTGAAAAAACAGACGTTTTTTGCTATAATTAATAGCGTTAGATATTATAATCGGAGGTTAGGGTTTATGAAAAACTACAAGAAAATCGGCAACCGCATTTGGCAAGGCCCCCCCGCGACAAAAAAGTTTGATATGAATCAGGAACCCCACGGCCAGGTGTGGTATCTTGTGTGGATTATCTGGATCGGCACTACACTTAGAAAATGGATTCGTCGTGTTACCGTTAAGAAAACTAATATGAAGGGTGTTAAGCCGCCATATGTTCTTATCTGTAACCACAACTCATTCTATGATTTCTATGTTATGAGTTCTCTTATTAAGCCTCACAGAGGTCATTTCCCCGGTGCTGTTGATGATTTCATCGGCAGAGAGTGGGTTTCAAGAAGAATCGGTATCATTCCTACAAGAAAGTTTGCTCCCGATATCAGCCTTATCCGTATCGGCCGCAAGGTCATCAAGAAAGGCGAGATGTACGGTCTTTATGCTGAGGCACGTTACTCTCTTTGTGGTATCACGGAAGTTATTCCGGAATCAGTAAGTCAGCTTGTTAAATTCCTTGGTGTACCCGTTGTTACAATCAAGATGAAGGGTCATCATATTTATAATCCCTATTGGAATATGAAGTCACATCGTTATCTTCTCAAGTCAGCTGCTGATATGACTCAGATTCTTACAGCAGAGGATGTAAAGAAATCAAGTGCTGCTGAAATTCATCAGAAGATAGTTGAAGCTCTTGATCACGACGATTGGAGATGGCAGAGCGAAAACAGAATTAAGCTCGCTCGCAAGACACGTGCAGAAGGTCTTGACAATGTTCTTTATAAATGTCCCGCTTGCGGTTGTGAAACAAAGATGTCTTCAAAGGGTGCACAGCTTTTCTGCGGCGAATGCGGAAAGAGCTGGACTCTTAACTACTACGGCGAACTCGAAGCAGATAAAGGCGAAACCGAATTTAAATTCCCCTCAGATTGGTATAAATGGGAACGCGAAGAGGTTAAGAAAGAGGTTTATGCCGGCACATATCGCACAGAGTGTGATGTTAAGGTTAATGATCTTCCCAATGCTAAAGGCTTTATCTATATGGGTGAAGGCAAACTTGTTCACGATGCAGAAGGCTTTAAGCTTCACGGCGTACGCGAGTATGACGGTGTAGATTTCAGCATGGAAATTCCCGCCCTTCAGCAGTATGCTTGTCATATTGAATATAAGTATCGCTTTGGTTGGGGTCGTGATTGCATCAATCTCAATACTATCGATGACACTTGGTATATTTTCCCTGAAGATAAAGATATCAAGGTTACAAAGATTGCTCTTGCAACAGAAGAAATTTATAACAAGCTTTCAGAAGAAAAGAAAGAAAAGTTCAGCAAAAAGCCTGAATAATATTGCTTATATATTTTAATAACTATAACAATTCATAAGAAAGGAACAATATAATGAGCACACTTGAACAACTCAAAGAAATTTTTGTAGAATACACAGGTAACGCTGTTGAAGGTTTCAGCGAAGACACTGTTTTCACAGTTGATATGGTTATGAACTCCTTTGAAATTTTTGGTCTTATCTGCGAAGTGGAAGAACATTTCGGCATTGAGATTCCCGACAGAGAGCTTATGAAGCTTGTTACTGTTGGAGACTTGGTAAAATATATCGACGAAAACGCATAATCAAATATAAAAGGAAGAGGCTGACCTCTTCCTTTTTAGTTTTTATTGACAAAGAAATATCCATATGATACCATTAAGCTTGACATATAAATGTAATTTGAGGTGATAAAATTGAGACGACAACTCAGAGATCCTAACATTAAAGTGCCCGTTTTCAAGAATATCATTTATGCGCTTAAATTAGTATGGGAAATCGATAAGCGTCTGCTTATAGGTTATATGATAAACGGATTTTCTGCTAATATTTTTATGCTCTACATACAGAATATCCTTTTTCTTAAGGTGCTTCTGGGAATACTCGACAAAGGCAGTAGCTTTGACAGCTATGTAAACACCCTGATGACATTTCTGTTCTTATCTGTTTCGCTTATGGCCGTGTCTTGTTTTACAAGTTATATGGTCAGCGCTTCGACGAAAAATGTGCTTAAAAAGCTCAACAACAGAATTTTTAACAAAGCTATAACCTTAGATGTGGAATGTTATGAAAATCCCGAGTTTTACGACAAATATCAGCGAGCTACCAATGTTCTTGCTTGGAGTTATTATGACTTTGTCTGCTCCTGTGTGGCAAGCATTATAAGCTCAATAGTTTCTCTAGGTCTTGTTATCGGCACAGTCAGTACCATAAACCCTGTGTATCTTCTCTTCCTTGCTCCGGTATTTCTTGTATTTATTATAGAAACCTTTA
>JAZRDY010000176.1:0-12685 GCA_045660525.1 Acutalibacteraceae bacterium
TTCAGCATACGCAATAGAAGCCATTGAAGTACACGGAGCATTTAAAGGCTCGGTGCTGGCTGTTTTACGCATTTTGCGCTGTAACGAGCTGTTTCCCGGTGGTTACGACCCCGTACCCCCGAAAAAAGAGAAACATAAAAAAGATAATTAACGCGTAGGCAAATTTAAAACAGACGGAAAAATTTTACGGAGGAACATTAAATGAATACTTTGTTCGAATACCTTTATGTCCCCTTCGGTTTTTTGTTCAGAATCCTTTTTGATTTTGTTGGAAATTACGGACTTGCTCTTGTAATTTTCACCCTTTTCTTCCGTGTGATTCTTCTTCCCTCTGCAATCAAGCAGCAAAAGAGCTCAGCTAAGACTGTTCGTATGCAGCCTAAGCTCAGACGCATCCGTGAAAAATATCAGGATTATGCTCCCCAAGAAAGACAGCAGAGAATCCAGGCAGAAACAAGCGAGCTTTATCAGAAAGAAGGCTACAGCGCTATGAACGGCGGCTGTGCACCTCTTCTTTTACAGCTTCCCATTCTCTGGGGCCTTTACGGTATCATCCGTATGCCTCTTACACACGTTCTCAACATATCAAAAGACGCGGTAGCAGCTCTCACAGCAGCTTATCAGGCATTGCCTGAAATAGGCGAACAGTCACAGAGAACTGTTGCATATATCGAATCCGCTATTATTTCAAACATTGAAGCTATTGTTGCTGCAAACCCCGACCTTGCAACCACTTATGCCGATGCAATTGCCAAAATCCAGAATTTTGACTTCACAATTTTCGGCATTAACCTTGGTGCAATTCCCGATACAGGTGTGTTCAAGGCGTTTGCTACATCAACAACAGAAGCTAAGATTCTTGTTTTAATCCCCATTCTTTCAGGTCTTACATCACTTCTTACAAGTGTACTCACACAGTTAAGACAGAAGAAAGCTAACCCCAATATGGAAAATCAGCAGATGATGGGCTGTATGATGCTCACAATGCCTCTTATGTCCGTATGGTTTACTTTCCAGTTCCCTGCAGGTATGGGTATGTATTGGATTCTCTCAAACATCCTTGCTTTCTTCCAGACTCTTGTTGTGGGCCACTTCTATGCTCCCAGAAAGACTATTGCAAAGCTTATGGTTGACGAGACTATTTATCGTCGCAGTTACGAGAACACAAAGAAAATCGGCAAGGAAAACGACATTGCCGAATAATCAAAAAAGATAATAACAAAAACCACAATAACTTTTAATTTTAAAACAAACGGTGGTGAAATAAATGATACATGAAGCTATAGCTACAGGCAACACCATAGATGAAGCAATTGCCAATGCCAAGAAAGAGCTGGGTGCTCCCGCTGATGCAGATGTACGCACTGAAATCGTTGCAATGCCTCAGAAAAAAATTCTCGGCTTATTTGGCGGTTCACCTGCTAAGGCAAGAGCTTGGTACGAAACACCTGATGCTCCCGCTCCTAAAGCTGAAAAGAAGGCTGAGGCTCCTGCAAAGGCGCCCAAGGCTGAGAAAAAAGCTGAAAAGGCAGCAGCACCTAAGGCTGAAGAACCCAAAGCTGAAGAAGTAAAGGTTGCAGCTGAACTCACTCCTGTGAACATCGCTGACAGCGCTTCACTCAAGAGTGCGGCAGAGTACCTTACAGCAGTGCTTAAGGGTATGGGCGTGGCTGAACTTAGCATCGAGGCTTTCCGTACAAAGGAAGACGAGATTATCTTCGAGCTTGACTGCGGCGACGATTACGGCGTAGTTATCGGCAGAAGAGGCGATACACTCGATTCTATTCAGTATCTCACAAGACTTGTTGCCAATAAGCAAAAGCAAGAAAGCGAATATCTGAGAATCACTATCAACGTGGGTAACTACCGCGAGAAGAGAAAGACAACTCTCAGAGAATTAGCTAAGAAAAATTCCGAAAAGGTGCTTAAATACGGCAGAAACGTAACTTTCGAGCCTATGAATCCTTATGAGCGCCGTATCATTCATACAGCAGTTCAGGAAATTGAGGGTGTTACCTCATATTCCGTTGGTGCAGACGCAGGCAGACGTGTAGTAATTGCTCTCGAAGACGGAGTACAGCCTACACATCCTTCAAAGGGTGGCTACAATCGTGGCCGTGGCGGCAGAGGCGGTTATAACCGCGGCGGTAAAGGCGGCAGAAATAGCCGTTCAAACAGCTCTGTTCCCTCAGCTCCCACAAGAGCACCCAGAACTGATGCCGGTGCAGCAAAGGTTTCTCTTTACGGAAAAATTAACTGATAATAAAAAGGAGGCAGAAATGCTTCCTTTTTTGTTTGTACGGATAAAATAGAAACGCATGGGATGGCTCCGTGAAATCGTTGTTCAACGATTTCCAAGAATGACCTTGAGGCATTCTTGCGCCGTAAACGGCGACGGAGCCACCTGATGTTGTCGTTTAAATATATTTAGTTAAAGGAATTTGTTTTTTATCTTGTATTTTTTTGTCAGATGCTGTATAATGTGCCTATAAATACTCAAAATTAATAAGGAGAGTAGTAAAATGGAAAATAAAGAAATAAAGAACCCATCACCAATAACTCAAGGTATTATTATTGCACTTGTTATTCTTGTGCTCTTCTTCTCAGGTAATTTCCTGGGTGCATTAGGCGGCAGACCTGACAGTGATGCTACAGAAGATACACAGGCAGAAGAAGTTATACAGTCAACAGAAGCTCCTGTAACTCAGGCTCCCGTGACTCAGGCACCTGTAACACAAACACCTACTCAGGCGCCCACTCAGGCTCCTGATGCAAACGAACCTGCAACAGATGCTCCCGTGGCAGACGCGCCCTCAGGTGAGATGTCAAAGGCGGAGATCATTACAATGTTCAACGAAAGTGCAAACAGAGTAAAGACAGAAGCAACTAAGGTTGTAAAGAACTATGAATACAAAAGAATGCTCGAAGAACATCTTGAAGTTCCCGCAGCTTTAAACAGCATGATGGATACACTTATGGGTTCTGTTATGAAAGATGAACTCGAGCCTCAGGAATATGCAGGTACAGAAATGATTATCGAAAAGTACCCCGTACCTCGCGAAACATGGTCAAGCCAGCTTACAGAAGCAGATGTAGTTGAAGCTACCTGCATCGATAACGGTACTGAGTATGAAATTACTCTTAAGCTTGTTGAATCAAAAAATCCCAATGTCGGTCAGGGTGTAGCAGCGGCTATGGATACTATCACCGAGGAAGATAAAGCAGGTATCCCCGATATGGTTCAGAAGATGGATATGAGATATTTTGACTGTGTGATCAAGTGTAAGATTGATAAGGCTACAGGCCGCACAACCTGGTCAAATTATACATCACCTGTTGTTTTTGACTGCGAAGTAAAAATGATCGGCACAATGGCTGCTAAGGTAGGCTTCTCATTTGAAAAGGACTACACAATTACATATTAAGTTGTTTAAGAGTACGGGCGGTTGCCTGTGCTCTTTTTTTACGGAGATGAGGAGGTGAACGAGGGCTGCGTCACCGTATACGGTGCGCGGATGCCCTTAAGGGGCATCCGCGGAAATCGCTTTGCGATTTCACGCAGCCCACACCTTCCGAATAAGCACAACAAAAAAGGAGGCCAACCGCCTCCTTTTATTTTATATCTCATTTGCTGTTTACCATCTCGGTATACATATCGCAGATTTCTCCGACTTCGCCCGATGCTACAAGCTGACCCTTTGTGAGAATAACTGCCTTATTACAAAGCTTTCTTATTCTGTCAGTGCTGTGTGAAACATAAAGTACGGTTACACCGTCTTCAATCATATCAAGAATACGTTGCTCGCTCTTTTCTTTAAAAGCCGCATCACCAACAGATAAAACCTCGTCAAGGATGAGCACATCAGGTTTGACGGCTGTTGCAATTGCAAAGCCGAGACGTGATTTCATACCCGAGGAATAACTCTTGAGTGGAGCATTGATAAATTCCTTAAGCTCAGAAAATTCCACGATTTCATTATATTTCTCGTCGATGAATTTTCTTGAAAAGCCCATTGTTGCACCGTAAAGGTAAATGTTTTCGGCGCCTGAATAGTTAGGGTCAAAGCCGGCACCGAGCTCAAGCATAGGTGCAATGGTACCCGTTACTTTTACATTGCCCATTGTGGGCTTGAGTACGCCTGCGATTGTTTTGAGAAGTGTACTTTTACCTGCGCCGTTGAAGCCCATAACACCTACTCTGTCGCCTTTTTCAACCTTGAAGCTGACATCTTTCAGTGCCCAGAATTCTGTGTAGTGGAGCTTTCGGGTAAGCATTCTTATAACATATTCCTTTGCATTGTCCACACGCTCTCGGTTAAGGCGAAAAAGCATGCTGACGTGATTTACTTCTATTGCGTAATCCTTCAATTTTCCGCCCTCCTTTATCAGATGTGAAGAATAAATTTATCCTGAAATTTATAGAATAAAACGATACCTGCAACAAGCATTACTACAGCGAAAACACTGCAATAAATCAGGGAATTTATATCTAGGAATGCCATAAATTCGTCACCGTGTAAAATGGCTGCTCGGAACATATCGATTATGCCGTAAAGGGGATTGATTTTCAGAAGTTCAGTCTGCCATGCATTTTCACCGAAATTAAGCTTATCAATAGTATAAACAATAGGTGTGCCGTAAAACAGCAGTGTGCAGAAAACATCATAGATATTTTCAACGTCTTTGAAGAAAACATCAAGTGTTGCAAGAAGCATGCCGATGCCGAGACACATTACAAAAAGTATAAGTATAGGCACTATTATAAAGAATAACGCTGGTGTCACGGGTACGGGGTCTTTTTTTATTATATTGAAAAAGGCTATAACTATTGCAAGTACGCTGAGAGATATAATGAATGTCACAAAGGTTGAGAGTACCACCGACAAGGGATAGATATATTTGGGCACATAAACTTTTTTGATAATTGATGCGTTGCCGCGGATTGATTTCATTGCTCGTTTTGTACTCTGAGAATAAAAATCATAGAGAAGTCTGCCCGATAACAGAAAAACGGGATAATTGACTACTGCGGCAGAGTTTTTGCCGAAGACCATGCTGAAAACGAAAGTAAGCACAATCATTGTCAGAAGAGGCTGAAGGAAAGTCCAAAGTACGCCTAAAACAGAGCTTCTGTATTGAAGTTTGATTCTTTTTACAACAAGCTCTCTTAAAAGAAAGCGGTATTTCATAAATTTATCCGTATAAACTTTGAAAGCCAAGAGGAGACCTCCTTATGTATAATTACACTTATTATAGCATATAGGTTTTCATTTTACAACATAAAGTTTTTTATTTGCGGCAGGGTTGTGGCTCCGTGAAATCGCCGATGGCGATTTTCGAGGGTGCACAGCACCCTCGCACCGAACAAAGTTCGGTGACGGAGCCACCCGCCCGAGTTTTAACTAAATCTTAAGTATATACAATATGATTCAATAATATTGTTGTTGCTTTTTTGAAAAAACAGTGGTAGAATATAACAAATTACCCCCAAAGGAGGCTTTTATCTTGGACGAAAACAAGAGAGATGATTTGGTGTCTGAAGAAGCAGAACTCGAAACAGTAGAAGAAGTTGTTTCTGCCGAAGACAAAGCACCTGAAGAAACATCAGGCGAAAATGAGCTTGAAACCGAGCTCGAAGAATTAAGAGATATGTTCCAACAGGAACTTGACAGAGCTACTGCTGAGGCTGAAAATCAGACGGAACAGCTTATTCAGGAATTAGACGAAACCACAGAAGAAGAACTCACAGAGGAATCAGAGGAGTTCGTGGGCAGACTTTGCGAAATCTGCGAGACAAATCCCTGCGCAGAAGAATATGGCGAAGACTATCCTTATTGCGATGAATGCCGTAACATAATGAAGAAATATCCTATGCGTGCAAGCGGTATCCTTATGACACTTGTGATGATAGGTGTGTTTGTTGCAACTGCAATTGCCGGCACAAGTTATGCCGACAGCTTTATGAGTGTTTCCGAATATGCCGCTTACTATGATATCGGCAGACTTATGACAGCTCTCAACGGTTACTATACTTATGTAAGCTCTGCAGATCCTTCAACAATTTCAATGAAAGCCGTTAAGGATTCAATTGAAGGCTTTGTTAAGACAGGTTATCTTTCAGATGCCGCAACTCTTATTTCAAGCATTTACAGTGAAGATCAGCTTAAACTCCCCTGGAATAAAAAGTATGCAAAAATTATTGATGATGCTCAGTCTCTTACAGACAGCTATTATGCAATTACAGACATAGTTACTCCCGTTTTAAACGGTGAAGATGTTGAGTATGATGAAATTATTGCTGAGATTGATGCTCTTTATGAAGCTAAAGACGAAGACGGCAACTCTATGGAAATCAATACTGTATTCCTCGAGTACTATAAATATGTAGTAATGAGCGTTATGAAAAAAGATCAGTCAGAGCTTCTTGCTCAGCTTGAAAAGACTGCTTCTTTAGATAAAGACGGTAACTTCACATGGGTTTATCTTTCAAATTATTGTGCTGTTGCAGCTAAGAACGGCAATCTTGAACTTGCCGAAAAGCTCAGCAAGCAGATGCTTGAAATCAGCGCGGAAGATACAAATGCTTATGTTGCACTTGCAAGTTACTATCGTTATCTTGACACTCCCGAGCCCGATAAGATTCTTGAGATATGCGAAGAAGCTAAGGCTATTGCAGCTCAGGGCGATTACAGCTATATGCCTTTAATGGCAGTTGCATATATTCTTGATGGCGAAGGCGCTATTGCTCTTGAAACTATGGATGACTATATGTCTAAGAGCTCTTACACTGTTCAGACCTGCAACCTTTATGCTCTTTGTGCTCTTTATAACGGCAACGAAGAAATTTACAGCCAGATGAAGAGTGTTCTTGAAACAAGCGGATATAAGCTTAACGAGGCTGTTGAGCAGTATAAGAACGGTGAAATCTCAATTGAAGAAATTCTTACAGATAAGGCAGGTGAAATCTGATGACAGGACTTTATATTCTTATTAAATATCTCACTTTCCCCGGTGCCCTTGTAAGAGGTATGTGGGAACAGGTTGTCTGCCGCAGATGTAAGGTGCCTGTTGAAGATAACCGTTATCTCAGACGCGATGAAATGATAAGCCATATCGACCACGAGTTTATGCCTAAAGCCCAGGGTGCTTTCGCAATGTGCTTTGTACCTTTCTTTTTCAATATGCTCGGCGCAATTCTTTTCGGTACGATTCCTGCAGTTATGCTCCTTTATTTACAGTTCAGAGGCATCTTCCTAATGGTATCCTGTGCAGTATCATATTGGTTTGCGTTCTCACTTTTTGTTAATGCATTTCCACTTGTTGAAGATGCAATGAATATGATTGACAAGGTTTACCGCCACGGCAACATTCTTCAGAAAATCATCTATGCTCCCGGTGCGGCAATCTGTTTTATCGGTGCATATCTTGAAAAATACTGCATTACATTTATTCTTGCAGTTGCATTTACAGTGGCAATTATTATCTGATAAAAAAATATTTCACAGCTCCCGTTTTTGCATCGGCGTTTGAGGGAGCTGTTTTTCTTTTGGTTGCTTTTTCTACAAAATATGATAATAAAAAAGTGCTATTATAAGAAGAACCGCTGTTGAAACAATATATGGTGCAACTTATCTACAATATGTAGTGCTTTTATTAACATAATGCACAAATGTAAATATGGCTTTCAAAAAATATTGTAACAAAATAACAAAAAACTATTGAATTTTTATTCTGATAGTGATATGATGATAGATGTAGAATTGTAATGATGGGTGTATTGGGCCGTTTTTTTGCTCTTTATGCCGGAAATTAAAAAAGCAAAGAGGTGTTACAGTTGGCTCAAAACAAGATTAAAGGCGATGATGTTGCGCTCTATCTTTTTCATCAGGGCAACAATATGAAGGCTTATGAATATATGGGTGCACACAGAGTAGTCGGAGAAAAAGACCTTGTGTCGTTCCGTGTATGGGCTCCTCATGCGCAGAAGGTAAGTGTTATCGGTGATTTCAACTCTTGGGATGAAAATAAAGGCGAAATGATCTGCATCAACAATGCAGGTATGTGGGAATGTTATCTTCCCGGTGTAAAAGAGTTTGATAACTATAAATATCTCGTTACTGCTCAGGACGGAAAGCAGACTGCTAAGGCAGATCCTTATGCTTTCCACAGTGAAACAAGACCGGGCACAGCTTCTAAATTTTATGAGCTCGGCGGATATAAGTGGAAAGACAGCAAATGGCTTAAGGAAAGACAAAATAAAAATGTATATGAGTCACCGATGAATATCTACGAGGTTCATGCCGGCTCCTGGAAAAACCACGAAGACGGCAATCCTTATTCATACAGAGACCTTGCTGAAGAGCTTGTGCCATATGTTAAAGATATGGGATACACCCATATAGAATTTATGCCTCTTTCAGAGTATCCCTTTGACGGCTCCTGGGGTTATCAGGTAACAGGTTATTTTGCGGCTACCTCACGTTACGGTACACCAGAAGATTTTATGTATCTTGTTGATGTGTGCCATCAGAACGGCTTAGCTGTTATACTCGACTGGGTACCTGCACACTTCCCGAAAGACGAGTTCGGCCTTGCCAACTTTGACGGTGATGCCTGTTACGAATATAAAGATCCCAAGAAAGGCGAGCATCTTGACTGGGGTACAAAGATATTTGACTTCGGCAGAAACGAAGTTGTATCATTCCTCACAAGCTCAGCTGCTTTCTGGCTCGACAAATATCACATAGACGGTCTTCGAGTTGATGCTGTTGCATCAATGCTCTATCTCGATTACGGCAGAGAGCACGGACAGTGGATTGCCAACAAATACGGCGGCAACGAAAATCTCGAGGCGGTTGATTTCTTAAGAAAGCTCAATATGGGCATTTTCAAGGAATTCCCCCACGCCCTTATGATTGCTGAAGAAAGCACAGCCTGGCCTTTGGTTTCAAAGCCTGTTGATATCGGCGGTCTCGGATTTAACTTCAAGTGGAATATGGGCTGGATGAATGACGCCCTGAGATATTTCTCAATGGACGGTCTTTCAAGAAAGTATAACCACAATCTTCTTACTTTCTCGTTCTTCTATGCTTTCTCGGAAAACTTTGTTCTTCCCATTTCTCACGATGAGGTTGTACACGGCAAGTGTTCACTTATCGGCAAGATGCCCGGTGAATATGAAGAAAAGTTCCGCGGTATACGTTCATTCCTGGGTTACCTTATGACTCACCCGGGTAAAAAGCTCACCTTTATGGGTCAGGAATTCGGTCAGTTCATCGAATGGAAATATGATACAGGTCTTGATTGGCTGCTTCTCGATTATGAAAAGCACAGACAGCTTAAGGCATATGTGAAAAAGCTCAACGAGCTCTATCTTAAATATCCCGCATTCTGGCAGATTGATTACAGCTGGGAAGGCTTCAAGTGGTTTGTCAGCGACGACAAAAACAACAGCGTAATTGCTTTTTCAAGAAGAGATAAAAAAGGCGACGAAATTGTTGCTGTATGCAACTTCACACCGGTTATGAGAGAGAAATACTCATTCGGCGTTGAGTTTGAGGGCGTTTACGAAGTTGTAATGAACTCTGATGATAAAGCTTACGGCGGTGACGGTCTCGGCACGAAGACAAAGGTAACATCAAAGAAAGGCGAAATGCACGGCTTTGATAACAATATTACATTAGATTTGCCGGGCCTTTCATTCATTCTTCTTAAGAGAAAGCCTAAGCCTGCTAAAAAGCAGAGCACGAAAAAGGCTGCGGATGTAAAAACCGAAAAGCTTACACCTCCCGAAACAGAAAAGGTGAAAATCCCCAAGGCTGAAAAAACGGCAGAGTCCGAAGAGCCTCAGACAGAATTAGAAAAGCTTGTTGCCGAAAATAAGGCAAAGAAAGCTAAAAAGAAAAATAAATAAAAAAATATTTATATAAACTATTCCAGAAACGGAGGAAATATCTATGGTAAAGAAAACAGAGTGCCTTGCAATGCTCCTTGCCGGTGGTCAGGGCAGCAGACTCGGCATACTCACAAAAAACATCGCGAAGCCTGCAGTTCCTTATGGCGGTAAGTACCGTATCATTGACTTCCCGCTTTCAAACTGCATTAACTCAGGTATTGAAACTGTTGGTGTTCTCACACAGTATCAGCCTCTCGAACTCAATGACTACATCGGTAACGGCAGCCCATGGGACCTCGACCGTTCATACGGCGGTGTACATATCCTTTCACCCTATCAGCAGATAAAGGGTACAGAATGGTATAAGGGTACAGCTAATGCTATTTATCAGAATATCCATTTCATCGACAGATATAATCCCGAATATGTAGCGGTTCTTTCAGGTGACCATATTTATAAGATGGATTATAACAAGATGCTCGAATACCACAAGGCTAAAGATGCAGCTTGTACCATCGCTATGCTCGAAGTACCTTGGGAAGAGGCGTCACGTTTCGGTCTTATGTTCGTAAACGATGACGGCTCAATCAGCGAATTTGAAGAGAAACCCAAAAATCCCAAGAGCAACAAGGCTTCAATGGGTGTTTATATCTTCACATGGTCAAAGCTTCGTCAGTACCTCATCGACGATGAAAACAATCCCGAATCAGGCAACGACTTCGGTCACGACGTAATCCCCGCAATGCACGAAAACGGCGAGAGAATGTTTGCTTATAAGTTTGAAGGCTATTGGAAAGACGTTGGTACAATCGACAGCCTTTGGGAAGCTAACCTTGACCTTCTCAATCCCAAGGTTGACCTTGACCTTTCAGATGACAGCTGGAAGATTTACTCAAGAAACCCCATCGCTCCTCCTCACTTTATTTCAGATAAAGCCAAGGTTGAAAATTCAATGATCGGCGAAGGCTGTGTAATTGACGGTGATGTTGATTACTCAATCCTTTTCTCAAATGTAACAGTAGAAGAGGGTGCAAAGGTAAGATATTCAATCATTATGCCCGGCACAACCATCAAGTCAGGTGCAATTGTTGAATATGCAATCGTTGCTGAAAATGCAGTGATTGAAGAGGGTGCTCACATCGGTGAAAGCCCTGAAGAAATTGACAACCTTGACAATTGGGGTGTAACAGTTATCGGTGAAAAGGTAACTATCGGCAAGAATGCCAAAGTCAAGGCTAAAGAAATGGTTGACACAGATGTAAAGGAGGACAAATAAATGGCAACTCCGAATGTATTAGGTATTATTTATTCAAATGCTTATGATTCACTTCTCAGTGAGCTCACAAGCGTGAGAACAATGGGCTCTGTTCCCTTTGCGGGCAGATACAGACTTATCGACTTCGTGCTTTCAAATATGGTTAACGGCGGGATCGCTAAGGTCGGTATCAGCACAAAGGCAAACTATCAGTCACTTATGGATCATCTTGGTTCAGGTAAACCCTGGGATCTTTCAAGAAAACGTGACGGTATGACAATTCTTCCTCCCTTTAACCTCACAGGTAGCGGCGGTGTTTATAAGAGCAGACTTGAAGCTCTCAGCGGTATGCTTCAATATATTTCTGAATCAGGAAAAGACTATGTTCTTCTTGCAGACTGTAATGTAGTGTGCAACCTGGATTATGAAAAAATCATCGACGAGCACATAAAGGGCGGTGCAGATATCACTATCGCATACAAACGAGGTGTTGCACCTAAGCTAGATGATATTATGAGCTTTGAGCTTGACGACGATAAGATTACAAAGGTTATCGTTGGCGAAGCAGGAGACACAGCTGTTAACTATTCACTCAACATTATGGTTATGAGCAGAGTGCTTCTCGAAAGACTCGTTCATGCTGCTATGGGTCAGGGTGACGAAAGCTTTGAAAGAGATGTTATCGGCAAGAATGTTGATTCACTCAACATCAAGGGCTACAAAGTTGAAGGCTATGCAAGAACAATCGACTCACTTCAGAGTTATTATGATGTCAGTATGGGTCTTCTTACAGGCGAATTTAAAGACCTCTTTGCAAAAGACCTTCCTGTTTACACAAAGGTACGCGACGATATGCCCGCTATCTATGGTGTATGTGCAGGTGCAAAAAACAGCCTTGTTGCTGACGGCTGCATTATCAAGGGTACAGTTGAAAACTCAATCCTCTTCAGAGGCGCATATGTTGCTGAAGGTGCTGTAGTTAAAAACTCAATCATTATGCAGGATTCATACATCAGCCAGAATTCAAAGGTTAACTGTGCTATTCTCGACAAGCAGGTTGTTATCAAGCCGGGCAGAGAGCTCAGTGGTGCAGACAGCTATCCTATCTATATCGGTAAGAATATCACCGTATAATCTGATAGCATAAAATTTATTTCACAGGAGATTAACACAATGAAAGTTTTATATGTAGCAAGTGAAGCGCTTCCCTTTATGGCCAGTGGCGGACTTGGCGATGTTGCCGGTTCATTGCCTCAGGCTCTGAGAAAGAGACTTATCGGTTGCCGTGTTGTTATGCCTCTGTATGACACAATCAAGCAGGAGCTTAAAGATAAAATGACTTTTGTCACCAACATCTCGGTACCCGTTGCCTGGAGAAGACAGTATTGCGGTATTTTCCAGGCCAAGCATGAGGGCGTAATTTACTACCTCATCGACAATCAGTATTATTTCAAGGGTGACACTATCTACGGTCACTATGACGATGCAGAAAGATTTACCTTCTTCGCCCGTGCAGTGCTTGAAATACTTCCCGT
>JAZRDY010000177.1:0-3176 GCA_045660525.1 Acutalibacteraceae bacterium
GATTTCACGCAGCCGCCTCCCCCTCTTGCAGTGACTTGAAATTTCGTCAGCAACTTCTCACTCCTGACTAAAAAAGGACGCCCGTTGGGCGCCCCTACCGAGTTATTCTTCCATTTGTTTGCCTAAAAAACCTGCTGCAACCTGAGCCAGCTTCACATCTGTCTGTGTCGGCACGGTACTCTTATCACCACTGAGAAGCACAACGGCCCCCATAACATCTCCGCCACCGATAATAGGCACCATGACACTCACCGCCTTTGGATTATCCTCGGATACAATAAGGCTGTCTTTATCCTGGCCGAGAATGTAGGTGCTGCGGCGCTCCATATAGCTCTCAAGAAGCGGCGAAATTCTCTTGCCTGCCATATCTTTTTTCGGCAGACCCGACACGGCGATAATGTGATCCCTGTCGCAGATAACCACCGGCATACCGGTAGTTCTGCCGAGAACATCGACATATTGTTTGGTATAAGGTCCGAGCTCACCTATGGGCGAATATTTTTTGAAAATGACCTCGCCATCGGTGTCGGTATAAATTTCCAGAGGGTCGCCCTCGCGGATTCTCATAGTTCGTCTAATTTCTTTGGGTATAACAACACGCCCGAGGTCATCGATTCGGCGTACTATTCCCGTTGCTTTCATAATTTTCTTTCTCTCCCTTTAAAATACAATTGTGATGTTAGTGTTTGTAAGTCGAGGAGAATTATGCGGTATATTTTTGCTTAAAAAAATTATTACATAAAACAACACTCTACAAAAAACTTCAGAATCTATGTGCTCTTTTATTTCTCGGATTATATTATTTTGACTTTATATATGTTATACTATCCGGCAGAAAACAAAGAAATATAAAAGTTTTTTGTATGTTCAATGATTTTTTTCATAAAAAACCATTGACTTTTATGGTTTAAAGGGATATAATTCCAACATAAGCAACGAGCCAATAGGTAGTTGTTTACAGTTAAATGCGTTGAGCAGAAACCAGTAGGTTGGAAATAATCTTGAGAGAGTTGCCGGCAGGTGCGAGGCAATGAGGACGTCCTTCTCGAATTCATTCTGTTAGCAGTGCGCTGAACAAGCTCAGGCTTAAGTAGGATGCAACGGGAGTTCCCGTCACAGAACTACGGTATGTCAGTACCTGATAAGGTCGCTGTTGTGAAACAGTGACGAACTGAGGTGGTACCACGGGATAACAAATTTCTCGTCCTCTGTATTCTTTATCGGAATGCGGAGGGCGTTTTTTCTTTGCTCTTTCACACTCCGAAAAAACATTACAGTCTGAGTAAAACTCAGCCAGAAAACAGAAAGGGTGTTTAAAATGGCACAAAACTACTATCAGAAAGAAATTGAAACAATGTCAGCTGAAGATATGAAAAAACTTCAGTCTGAAAAACTCGTAAAGCAGGTAAAGCACGTTTATGAAAACGTACCTTATTACCGCAATCTTATGGACGAAAAATGTGTAAAACCTGAAGATATCACATCAATTGATGATTTATATAAGCTTCCTTTCCTTACAAAGGCAGACTTACGTGATGCTTATCCCTACGGTCTTCTTGCTAAACCTCTTGAAGATTGTGTTCGTATCCACTCAACATCAGGCACAACAGGTCGCCGCGTCGTTGCTTTCTATACACAAAAAGACGTTGATTTATGGGAAGACTGCTGTGCACGTGCTATTGTTGCTGCCGGCGGTTCAAACAAAGACGTTTGTCAGGTAGCATACGGCTATGGTCTTTTCACAGGCGGCTTTGGTCTTAACGGCGGTTCACATAAAGTTGGTTGTCTCACTCTCCCTATGTCATCAGGTAACACCGAAAGACAGATTCAGTTTATGACAGACCTGAGTGCTACAATTCTTTGCTGCACTCCCTCATATGCTGCATATATTGGTGAAACACTCAAGGAGCAGGGCTACAAGCCTGAGGATATCCCCCTCAAGGCTGGTATCTTCGGTGCAGAACCCTGGACTGAAGAAATGCGTAAGGGTATCGAGGCAACCCTCGGCATCAAAGCTTATGACATTTACGGTCTCACAGAAACAACCGGTCCGGGCGTAGCCTTTGAATGCAGTGAACAGACAGGTATGCACGTTAACGAAGACCATTTCTATGCTGAAATCATCGATCCCGACACAGGTGAAGTGCTTCCCGAAGGCAGCAAAGGCGAACTTGTATTCACATCTCTCGACAAAGAGGCATTCCCACTCCTTCGTTACCGCACACGTGATATTTGTGTACTCTCCCGTAAAAAGTGTTCCTGCGGTCGTACCCTCGTCAAAATGGCTAAGCCTATGGGCAGAACTGACGATATGCTCATTATCCGCGGTGTAAACGTTTTCCCCAGCCAGATTGAAACTGTGCTTCTCAAAGAGGGCTATGAGCCCAACTATCAGATTGTTATTGACCGTGTAAATAACAACGACACCTTTGAAGTAAACGTTGAAATGACACCTGAAAAGTTCACCGACAAAGTTGCAGACATCATTGCTATGGAAAAAAACCTTGCAAATGCAATGAAGATTATGCTCGGTATCAATCCTGCTGTTCACCTTGTTGCTCCCAAGAGCATTACAAGAAGCGAAGGCAAGGCTGTCCGTGTTATCGACAAGAGAAAGCTTATATAATTTAAGGAGGATTCGTTATGGCTATTAAACAATTAACAGTATTTGTAGAAAACAAGCAGGGTTCCTTGGTTTCAATTACCAAGACACTTTCAGAAAACAACATCAATATGAGAGCTCTCTCCATAGCAGAAACCCAGGATTTCGGTATGCTTCGTCTTATTGTTAACGATACAGCCACCGCAGAAAAAGTTCTTTCAGAGGAAGGCTATCTCATCAAGGTGAATGATGTTGTCGGTGTGAAAATCGGCGATGCTCCCGGTAAACTTTCCGGTGCACTGAGCGTTCTCGATGAAAACAAAATCAATATGGATTATCTCTATGCTTTTATGTCTCGCACCGAAAAGCACGCTTATGTTGTTATTCGTGTTGCAGATAATGCTGCGGCTGAAAAAGCTCTTGAGAATGCAGGATATCATATTATTACCGATGCCGATATAAACAAGCTTTAAGCTAAAGATATTTTTTTAAAAAGAAATGAAATAAAGACAAACCGCCGAGAATTTTTCTCGGCGGTTTGTGTTTATTTAGTTTTATCAATGTACCACACTAC
>JAZRDY010000178.1:0-11646 GCA_045660525.1 Acutalibacteraceae bacterium
GGTGGTGTCGAAATATGAAAGAATCTTTTTACAAAAAATTGCAAGACGATTTAACAGCAATTCGTTTTTTATATGACGGAGATTCATTCGATCAATATAAATTCGATGCAATTATATTATCAATCAAAGAAGCTCGAAAAAAGATTAGTATGCATTCTCCTCTATCTGAAAAAGAGGTTTTGCTTAATTGCATTGATACATTGTTCGAAGTTTTGGAAGAGGGTTATACACAAAAGATTCTTGATTTTCTTGATGCTATACATAGTGTTCCTGAAATATATATGTTAAATCGCAATTTATTTTCACTTCGTAATGAATTAAAAGCATTTCAAAAGAAATACGGCAAACATTATTTTAATTTCATTGATGAAATAAAACCACATTTTTCAAAAAGAGCACCTAAAAATAAATGGGAATTTTTTTCTGCTGCCTCAGATGAAGATTTCAAAAAGCTTCACCCTGTTGGATATAACTGGCTATGTTTTGCCGGAATTACAGCGTTAATGTTACCTTCGATAATTTATATAGCGTATTGTTTATTTATCAATCCTGCACCGGATGAGTGGTGGCTTATTTTAGGTGGTGTCGGAACATTTATTATTGGTGTAGGATTGTTTAATATCGTAGCTGCATGGATACATCAGTATCTTGGTCATATGTTAACCTTAGTGTGCTTGTTAGGTGGTTTAGTTATTACTGTGATTTCATTGTTTCTTTTATATACATAATAATTATGAGCGGAATGTAAAAGCCAAATTTTCAAGTTGTTGCTAATTTGACCTGTAAACACAGAAAAGCACTTCGGATGAAGTGCTTTTTTTAATGATATTTGCTCTAGTATGCAAATGATGTTGGCTATGCTAATGATATTCACTTCGTTAATGATGTCGCTTCGCTAATCTTTTGAGGAACACATTGCATCACTGCGACTCAAGGGAGCAACATCACTATGCAAAGCATAACTTCACGCGAGCCGCAAGCGAGCGCTTCATTCAATCATGCTCCGCCTTGATTGCCATTCTTCGGGCAAACGGATTGACTTTTACCCGATTGTAATTTTATATCTGATATGCTATAATTATTAAAAGAAAAATTCTGAGGTGGTATATATGGGAATTGGTGAGATTAAAATTATTTCGTCTCTTGAAAAAATATATGATAACGATCCTATACCCGAAAGAGGTATCGGATATTTTTCAATGCTTAAAAATGAAAAGAAATCCTTTCAGATTGCAGTGGAAAGCTCGGAAGAAACTGTGGTAAACTTAAAAATCAATAGTGATTTAGCAGGACTTAAAGTTTATTCCGTTGAGCATATTAAATCTGAATTTCCGATGCATAAGGAGAATGTAGATGACTACTATCGTTTCAGCGAAAGCGGATACTATCCAGATTTGCTGTTACCGGTAGGCGAGAGTGTAAAACTTCGTAAGGGCGTAAATGTTTTCTGGGTAGAGGCTGACGGCCGATTCGGCAAGGCAGATACATATCAAATTGATGTTTCGGTCGGTGATAAAACTGAATCTGTAACAGCTGAAATTATTGATGCGGAACTTGATTTTAAAGATTTTGTATATACAAACTGGTTTCATACAGATTGCCTTATGTCATACTATAATTTCGAGGTGTTCTCAGATGAATATTGGCGCGTAACAGAAAACTTCCTTAAAACAGCGCGTGAATATGGTATGAATTGTGTGCTTACACCTTTATTTACACCGCCTCTTGATACTGAGGTAGGTAAAGAAAGACCCACTGTTCAGCTCGTTGATGTTACTGTTGAAAACGGAAAGTATATTTTTGGCTTTGAAAAGCTTACACGATGGATTGAAATGGCAGAGAGATGCGGAGTGAGAGTATTTGAGTTTTCTCACTTTTATACTCAGTGGGGAGCCAGAAGTGCGCCTAAAATTATGGCTGTTGCTGATGGCGAATACAAGAGAATTTTCGGTTGGGAAACTTCGGCTAATTCAAAGGAATACAGAGCTTTTCTTAAAGAATTTTCAGCAGAACTCAAGAAATATATTGAAGAAAAAGGAATCAAAGACAGGGTAATTTTACATATAAGCGATGAGCCAAGTATAACGGTACTTCCAAACTATAGCAGAGCTTCAAAGTATATCCGCAAGCTTTTCCCGGGATACAAAGTAATGGATGCGCTTTCAGATTTTTGGTACTACAGACTCGGCATTGTTTCAGATCCGATTCCTGCTAACGACCATATTGATAAATTCCTCGGCAAGGTGGACAATCTTTGGACTTATTATTGCAGCGGTCAGAA
This sequence comes from Acutalibacteraceae bacterium, assembly GCA_045660525.1. Lineage (GTDB taxonomy): Bacteria > Bacillota > Clostridia > Oscillospirales > Acutalibacteraceae > UBA6857. The sequence goes on from JAZRDY010000178.1 coordinate 2,282, forward strand.
TAAAAACTACGTATCTAACAGATTTTTCTGCAACAGCTCTCTCAGAACAAGAGTTTTGGGCTATCAGCTTTATAAGTTTGATATAAGAGGTTTTTTACAGTGGGGTTATAATTTCTATTATACGAGCCTCTCAAGAGCACTTATAAATCCGTTTGAAGTTTCCGATGCCGGTGGTAATTTTCCGTCGGGTGACAGCTTTGTTGTGTACCCTGCCGAAGACGGTACAGCCTATCACTCCATAAGACTTAAAGTATTTTATGATGCTCTTCAGGATATGGCTGCACTGAATACTCTTGAAAAACTGACAGACAAAAAGACTTGCCTCTCAATAATTGAAGAACAAGGAAAACACAGCATCAGCTTCAGGGAATATCCTCACGATGAAAAGTGGCTTCTTGATACAAGAGAAAAGGTGAACAGACTTATTAAAGAAAAAATAAATAACCGATAAGCTCGAAACAACCAGATTTTAGCATCTTCAGATGAAATGGTCTTCAATATTATATGTATCATCAGCTGTTGTGGGTGCAGTTTAAAAACAGAGATTACTTGTTTTTAGTTTTTCTGTGTGTAAAATAAAAATAGAATATAATTAAATCTGAAGTTAATGAATCTGACGGGGTGACTTTTATGTTAAATGCAAATTGGATTCTTCACACCTATAAAATGAGCAAGGCTTGTCCTCTTTTCAGAAAAGATTTTTCCATTGACAAAGAGGTTGTCTCAGCTGCATTATATATAACTGCCCGTGGGGTATATGAAGCTACTATCAACGGTCAGCGTGTCGGTAACTTTATTATGGCTCCGGGCTGGACTGTATATCATAAACGTCTTCAGGTGCAGGAATATGATGTAACAAACCTTTTGGGGGAAAATAATTCTTTGGTTGTTCAGCTTGCCGAGGGGTGGTTCTGGCGACTTAAAAATCCTCAGCCTAAGGCGATTATCGCTGAATTGCGAATTACTTACAGTGACGGATCTGTTCAAAGCATCGGTACTGATGAAAGCTGGCTTGTTGCAAAAAGTGAACTTAAATATTGTCATTTGTATGACGGAATCAAATATAACGCCTCTGATATTCCGAATTTTAAATACCGTGCCAAAATTGCAAAGGATAACTCTCAGAACCTGCTTATACCTCAGGAGGGAGAATTTGTAACTGAGCAGGAACGTCTCAGGGTGAAAGAAATTATCGTTACACCAAAGGGTGAAACAGTTCTTGATTTCGGTCAGAATATGACAGGCTATCTCGAATTTACGGTTGAAGCCAAAAAAGGCGATAAGGTGTCTTTTTCCTTTGCTGAAATTCTTGACAAAGACGGTAATTTCTACAATGATAACTACCGTAAGGCGAAAGCTGTTTATAAATACACCTGCAAAGACGGCAAACAAACTTATAAGCCGAATCTGACCTTCTACGGCTTCAGATATGTAAGGGTTAATTCTTATCCCGCTGAAATAAAAAAAGAAAATTTTACCGCTGTTGTGTTGCATAGTAATATAAAACGTACAGGTTATATTGAAAGTTCTGATCCGACTCTGAATCAGCTTTTCAGTAATATAATCTGGGGTCAAAAGAGTAATTTTCTTGATGTGCCTACTGATTGTCCGCAACGTGATGAAAGATTGGGTTGGACAGGTGATGCTCAGGTCTTTATCCGCACTGCAAGTTATAACTATGATGTGCTGAATTTTTTTAAAAAGTGGCTAAATGATATGAAAGTCGAGCAGTATGAAAACGGCGGCGTGCCTGATTTCATACCTTATATATACCCGGCTAAACCTAAAATCAGCACTGCTTGGGCAGACGCAATTGCGATATGTCCTTGGCAATGTTATCTCACTTACGGTGACACTGAGGTTTTAGAAAATATCTTTGAGCCGATTTGCAAATGGGTAGACTATATCAACAAAAAGACCACCAAACCTAATCTGTGGCTTGGCGGTGACCATTATGCAGATTGGCTTGAGCTTGGCAGTAAATACGGAAAAGTAAAGGGTCCGACCCGAGATGATATTGTTGCCAGCGCTTATTTTGCCAACACGGTGAATATACTTGTTAAGATGGGCAAGGTGCTCGGTAAGGATGTTTCGGAATATGAGGAGCTTTATAAAAATATCCGCAGTGATTTTATAAAAGAATTCCGTGACGATTTTAAAACGCAGACCGAGCATGTAATGGCTCTTCAGTTTAATCTTACCGATAAGCCTCAGCAGGTGGCGGATTCTCTTGCGTCGCTTATACACAAACAAGGTGATATGTTGCAGACAGGCTTTGTCGGTACCCCTTATATACTTCACGTATTGTCAAGATACGGATACTCGGAGCTTGCATATACTCTGCTTTTAAGAAAAGAGTATCCGTCATGGCTGTATCCTATAAGCAAAGGCGCAACAACCATCTGGGAGCATTGGGACGGCATCAAGCCAAACGGCGATATCTGGCCCAAATCGATGAATTCATACAATCATTATGCATATGGTGCAGTCGGTGACTGGATGTACGGAGTAATGGGCGGTATCAATACGGTTGAAGAATCACCGGGTTTTGCAAAGATTCATTTTGCACCGATTCCTGATGAGCGCCTGGATTGGTTCAAGGCAGAAATAGACACCGTATCAGGAAAGGTTTCTTCTCGTTGGTGGCACAAAGACGGCAGAGTACATTATGAAATAAACACACCTGTAGAAGCTACTGCCGTTATAGAAGGTAAAAAGTATGAGCTTTCTCCCGGGGTGCATATTTTTTAGTTATCGCAACAATTAAATAAGATATACAAAACCGCCGAGGCTTCTCCTCGTCGGTTTTGTTATAACACAACTGCTTGCAATTTATGAAAACGTAACGTGTTAACGGATTTTACAAAAATGTACATCACAGAGTAACTTTTTGTAAAAAAACAGACGACAAAATTCAATATTTTTCATCTTTTTATAGATTTTATTTAAATTAAGTGGTACAATATATGGAATCAGAAAAAGAAGGAGTTATTTTATATGTTTAACACAACAAAAAAGATTTTATCAGTCTTTCTTGCTGCGTTGATGATTTTTAGTGTTGTTCCTATGTCAGTATTTGCATCCGAAACAACACCTACCGTAAACATCGTCAGCTTTATGCGAGGCCTACAGACCAATCTTCGTTCAAGTGAGCTTTTAGAGGCGCACGTTGAAGGTTATAACGGTAATGTGAGAGAGCTTACCTATAAATGGAAGAGTACCTTAGGTACATACCTTTATATCTATAACTCACATAATATGTATAACATAAATAACACCGATGGCGAAATCGAAATTCACAATAAAGATAAGAACATTTCAGGCCTTTCGAATATGGTTGGCAGAACCTATAACAAAGAATTTTCAGGTGTAGGTTATGCTTGGGCTTCTGTTTACGGAGCAGGTCTGAAAGGCAGCACTTCTCTTGTTGGTGTTGTTACTGTTGAGGTTTATGATAAAAACGGCAAATTGCTTTGCTCTGATACTCACGAGGGTAAATACAGCAACAGAAAAAACACAGGTTTTGTAACTTATAATCTTGATGCAGATATGGATAATGTTGTGATCGGTTTGTTTGAGGGAGATAAGAGAAACGTGCTTGACCTTTTGGGTGAGAGTGCAGTTGTTCATATTACCTGCGTTGAAAGCTTTGTTGATAACGGTGAAATCATTTCAGGAACCGATCACATCAAGCTTACTAAGGAAAACGGAGACTACTACATAACAGGTACTGTGGCAGGTACAAGTACTGATACTACAGGTGATGCCCAGGTTGATCTTGATATATCCAAAGGTAACTGCAAATTCCATAATGATTCAAGCGGTGATGCCATAACTACAATTTTTGTGTTCAAAAAGCCTACAACTTCTACAACCACAACAACCCTTACACTCACAGGTAATCTCGATGACCGTTGCACTTACTTTATCGGCGGTGCAGAGGGTGTAAAGCAGGATGATGGCACAATTATCTTCACAGGACTTACACCAAATACAAGCTATACTGTTGAAGTGCGTGGTGAATACAAGGATAACGAGGGTAATACCAAATATGCTTATGCCTATGTTTATGATACCACTAAGCCTGTTTACAAAGCTACTGTTAAAACATATCTTGATGGTGTACTTGCAGATATTTCAGATATTCACGGAGCAGATGTAACTCTCTACCTTCATGAAAAAGACGGCAAAACAGATAATGTTGAGCTTGTCAGAAGTGAAAAGGGTACATATACCGCTGCTGTTGAAAACGGTATTTATTATCCCTGGCATATTGAAGCCGGTGACCATGAGCATATGGCAAGAGAGTATAAGCTCATTATCGAAAATGCCAACGGTGAGCTTGATCTTCACCATTATACTGTGTCTTACGATACAAACGGTGGTTCTTTTAAGGAAAATGAAAAAGTAACCAAAGAAGTCTATTCAAGTATGGCTGCTGTTAAAGCAACTGAAAATGTTCCTGTGCTTGATGGTTATGTTTTTGCAGGTTGGGAATATAACGGCAAAACTTATGCTTCGGGTTCAGAAGTAACATCTGCAATCTCAACTCCCATTACTCTTAAAGCTAAATGGGAAAAAGAAGTAAATGTTACCATTAATGTTGAAATCGATCATAAGGTTGACGGCGGATTTGATTCAAATGAAAATAAGGACGAGCTCCTTGTTGAGTTTCTTGAAATGAAGTCAGGTTCATCTGCTCTTGTTGAAACAGGTGATAAGCTTTACTTTTCAAAAGAAATTGTAACTGACGAAAAAGGCAATGCAAAACCTTATAAGAGTGTTGCAAAAACTACCGTTGAAGGAGACCTTTTAGTAACATATACTGCTACTGCTCCTACTTATACAGGTCTTCTTGAAAGCTCATCATTCGGTGTTGCACTGCACAAGTCAGGCTATGATGCTGTTGTTGATAAAACTCAGGATGAAAACGGTGACTGGATAATAAACATTACACTTACTTACAATCCCGACGACTTTGATTTGGATTTCAGTGTTGAAATGGACGAAAATGTTCCGAAGGAGCTTTATCCTGAAGCTGTTGTTGTAAAGGTTGCTTGCTGGGATGTTAAAACAAACCAATGGGTAATTATTACACAGCAAAGAACAACTGAAAATACTGTAAGACCCGGTGTACGAGTTGAAATTGATCCTGAAACAGGCAAGGGTATTGGTTCATACCCTGTATGGAAATATGATTCAGATAATACACCTTACGGCTACAGAGCAGTTGTAACAGGTTTTATCTATAAGGACTCAACTATTGTTGTGCCTACCGAAAAAGACCACTACAAAGATGATAACACTGTTATCGTAACTTACACCGACGGCAACTATACTGCTATAATGGGCGATGTTGCTGACGGTAAAAAATACAGCACATCTCTTAACGGCGCTTATTACAACAGCCAGGAAAATGCTCAGCAGGGTACTCTTAACGGCGTAATCACAGTTGAAAGCTATGATGTTATTTTTGATGCTCAGGGCGGTGTAAATGCACAGGGCAAAGATATTGCAGAAAAGGTATACCGTATACCTGAACTCAAAGACTATGTTCCTACAATGAAAAATCATAAATTCCTCGGTTGGTACACAGATGAAGAATGCACAGTTGCTGCTACTGAGGGCGAGCTTCTCAGATCAGATATCACACTTTATGCTAAGTGGGACAGAATTCTTAAAGGTACAGTTATAGTTGACGGTTATTATAAAGACGGTGAAAATCAATTCCCGGTAGATGATGTTGACCGAGCAAAATATGCTCTCGTTGAGCTTGAAGAAATCACTCCTGACGGTGTGTATAATATTGATGGGCAGACTGTTGCGGTTGAATGGGTTGAAATTGATCATTTCAGTAATTCCGTATCTTATGAATTCAAGGGTCTTAATCCGGATAAAACATACCGTGTTGATGTTTATCTTATGAACTATGAGACCGCATATCAGAATATTACAACACCTGAAGACAGTGACAAAGATATTCATAATGACTATAATACAACTGACTATCAAGCAGTTTTTACACAAAGCAATAAACACGAAACATTTGTAAATATACTTCTCAAATTTAAGCCTGAAAATTACGTTCAGAATGTAGTGATTGACTCTACAAGAATCGGTGAAGGCTTCAGACCTGACGGTGCCCTTATTAAGTATTACAGTGAGGAAATCGGTGTTGATGACGAGTATGTGCTCATTGTTCAGCATAAGGATGCCGAAGCCGGTGTTAAGGTTGAAATGAATACCGAAACAGGTAAAAATAACGGTGAATACGGCGAAAATGTATGGAAGGAAAATTACAACGGTAATTTATATAACTACCAGGCTGAGCTTGTAAAGCTTGGCGGTAAAGAAATGGCTGAGTGGCCTGTTATTGTATCATACGGAGATCCTGCTCGTTGGAGTCCCTACAATCAGGCTTCTACGTCCGATCTTGAGGTTACTGTTATTCCTATGTGGTATAAAGTGATTTACAAGTGGGACGGCTATGAGGAAACTGTGTTGAGAGGACACATCTGGAGCCACGAAACAGCAATTGATTATGTACCCGTTCGTGACGGCTATGTTTTCGACGGTTGGTATGCTAACCCTGAATGCACAGGTGAAGCTGTTACAAAAATAGAAGCATCTGTTGCAACGGACACAACCCTTTACGCTAAATGGGAAAAGAGAACTGACCTTGAGCTTACTGTAAATTATGTTGATAAGGCTACAAATGAAGTTCTTGAAACAGAAACAAAGACATCACAGACCTTTGGTGATGTAATCACTGCAGAGAGTCTCAATAAGGATTTCAAAGGTTATTCTTACGACAGTGCAAGTGCAGAAAGCATAACAATCGGCACAGGCGCAAATGAAATCACTCTTTATTACACTAAGAATAGCTATCCCTATATAGTAAATTATCTTAAATCAGGAACAAACGAAAAGCTTGCTGAAAGCAAAATTTCATCAGCAGTTTATGGCGAAACAGTTGAAGAAAATGCTCTTGCAATTGACGGTTATATTACATTGGGATACAGCAATAAGGAAATCGTAATTGACACTGAAAACAACGTTATTGATTTCTATTATGTTCCAATTTCATACGGCTACACTGTAAACTATCTTGAAAAAGGCACAGATAAGGTGCTTGCTACTGCAAAAACTGCATCAGCAGATTTTGCTTCAACAGTTGCAGAAAATGCTATCGCAATTGACGGTTACTCAGTATCAGGCGAGAGCTCAAAAGAAATTGTTATTGCAAAAGAAGGCAATGTAATCAACTTCTACTATACAGCAAATTCATACGGCTACACTGTAAACTATCTTGAAAAAGGCACAGATAAGGTGCTTGCTACTGCTAAAAAAGCATCAGCAAACTTCGGTTCAACTGTTACAGAAAATGCTATTGCGATTGACGGCTACTCAGTATCAGATGACAGCGCTAAGTCAATTAAAATTGCAATTAACGGCAATGTAATCAACTTCTACTACACAGCAAATTCATACGGCTACACTGTAAACTATCTTGAAAAAGATACAAACAATGTGCTTGCTACTGCTAAAAAAGCATCAGCAAACTTCGGTTCAACAGTTACAGAAAATGCTATCGCAATTGACGGCTACTCGGTATCAGGTGAGGGCACTAAGTCAATTGAAATTGCAATAGACGGCAACGCCATTAACTTCTACTATACCATTAACTCTTATAAATACACAGTAAATTACCTTGAAGAGGGTAGTAATAAAGTTATTCATAAAGGAAAAACAGAATATGCTGTTTATGGTAAAACTGTTACAGAATCTGCGATTGCGATTGATAAGTATGCCCTTGTAAGTGAAAATAGTAAATCAATTACAATTACAAGCGGCACAAACTTTATTAACTTCTATTATGAAACCGACAAAACAGGCGGCGGTACTGACGGTAACACATCTGATAATATTGCCGACAAGTATCAGAAGAAAGTAATCTTCAAGGTTGTAAACGGTACATGGAAAGACGGTACAACAGCTGATAAGGTCGTTTATCTCAACCTTATGAAAGACGGCAAGTATGCAGTTGACGGCACAGCAGAACTTACTTCACCCGCAGGTATGAAAGCAAACGACGGCTTTGAAGGCGGCTCATGGGATGTTACTCCTCCCACAAGTGTAAGCGGTACAAAAACAGAGACGTATACATATACCTTTACTGAAATAGTACCCGACGAGCCTGAAATTCCCGATACTCCTGATGTTCCTGAAAATCCTGACGAGCCCGACACACCTGATACTCCGGATACCCCGGAGATACCCGAAGGTGACGGTGAAGGCGATAACGGTTCAGGTGACAGTGGAACAGGCAGTGGCAGTGTTGACACAAGCCATTATATTGTTTTCGGTAAGACTAACTCAATCGGTTGGTACAAAGTATCACTTGACGGTGGCGAGACATATCAGACAGTATTCGGCAACTCAACTCTTGAGGTTGAAGAGGGTACCGAAATGCTCATCAAGGCAGGTGACCTTGTTGGCGGTTCATTCACATTCTATGTTAACGGCAATGCAGTTAAGCCTGATGAAAACAATGAAATCAGAGTTGTTGTTGACGGATATATGCTTATCGGCGCACTTTCGATTGAAGTTGAAGTACCCGATGTTGAAGAATCACTCAACTGGTTCCAGAAGCTGATTAAAGCCATTAAAGAATTTTTTGAAGAGCTTTTCGGCAAGAAATAAATAAAACAATAACCGTCGTAGAGAAATCCTCGGCGGTTATTTGTAATTTTCAATCAACTGTGCTATAATCAACGCACAATTCTAATTACAGGTGAAGATATGATAATTTTAATCGCGGGCGCATCGCATACCGGAAAAACAGTACTTGCACAAAAATTGCTTGACAAATACAGATATCCGTATTTGTCGATAGATCACTTGAAGATGGGTTTGATTCGCAGCGGAAAAACAGAGCTTACTGTTTTTGACGATGATGAATTAACGATTTATTTATGGCCGATTGTTCGTGAAATGATAAAAACCGCCATAGAGAACAAGCAGAATCTTATTGTAGAAGGAAGCTATATTCCTTTTGATTGGCAAAATGATTTCAGTGGGGAATATCTTGATAACATAAGATATTATTGCCTTGTGATGAGCAAAAGATATATCACAAATCATTTTGCTGATATAGAGAAATATGCAAATATTATAGAAAACCGTTTGGATGATCAGTATTGCACATTAGAAAGAACTATAGCTGACAATGAGTCTGTATTAAATCTTGCAAAAAAACACAATGTAAATTATATACTCATAGATGACAAATATGACATTAATATTGAGTTATAAAAGAAGCTCCGAGAATTTTTTCCTCGGAGCTCTTCTGTTATATAAAAGTA
>JAZRDY010000179.1:0-16167 GCA_045660525.1 Acutalibacteraceae bacterium
TTGATAAGCTCAACTACTTTGCCGTCAGAGTTAACAACAACCGAGATTGTTGAACCGGGATAGTGCATATCTGCTTTAGTAAGTGTAATGGGAAGATCAAGTGAAACAAGATCAAGATAGCCGATAACTGTTGAGTTATAAGCAGGAACAGGATTTGTCATTGTGGTATCTTCTGCAACAATAACAATAGTATACATTGTATTTTCGCCGACTTTTTCTACCTTAGCTGAAGCAACACCTGCATCAAGAGCTGAGAAATCCTTATGTGAGGGAGGAAGTACATCCCAGGGAGTAACTGTGTTACCCTCAGCATCAGTTGCCTGACCGTTTACGAATGTATAGTTTTCTTCGCCGCCGAATTTATCAGTAATGCTTGTGATGATGTTGTTGATTGTGCTTACAAAGCTCTGAGCTGTGCAGTCTGTTACACTGACATTAACAACACTTGTTGCACTCGCTGTCATATTCTGCTCTTTTTTAAGCTGATTTACATATTTGTTTACTTCTGCAATTATTTCTCCTTTTGAGAGACTGAGAGGATCTTTAACCGAGGGAGCATCCTGTTCATTGTTTGCAGTAGTTGTGTCGTCAGCACCTGGAACATCAGGCTGAGGATCTGTGGGCTCAGGCATTGTTGTAGGTTCTGTTGTTGACGGCATTGTGGGCACTGTTACAGGCTGAGTTGTTGTGGTTGTTACAGGATTCACTGTGTCAATAGTGCTCTGTGCTTTCTTTTCTTTGTATGCACCGAGTTCAAAGCCCATTACGAAAAACCAAACGGCAAGAACAATTGCAATAATAACTTTTATTTCTTTTTTCATGATATGCACTCCTTTATTATATAAGAAATATTAAGATATTTAATAAACAAATTATAAAGCAAACAAGTCGCTACTAATAAAATACTACATAATAAAGTGCCTTGTCAAGAGTAAGAGGGAAAATATAGAATGAATAATTCGTTAATTTACCATATTGCAATGCTCCGGTCTGTATAACAAAATTGTATTAATCTATAATTCACAATTTTATCAAAAAACGCACAACTTACACCGTCATTACGGCTAAGCTGTGCATTTACAAATCATCTTACATTCTGCATTGCCTCATAAGGCAATATATTATAAATTACACCTTGCGTATCCACCATACTGATAGGCACATCCGGTAAAAGCAAATGAATGGCAGAAATAAAATTATTGCTTTTTTCTCCCGGAAAACCTACCACAAGAGTCAAAGGTTTTCTTTTTGCAATGTGTGCCGACACGGTCAGAATCGGGTCATCACTGAAATAAACAGCCATCTCACCGTTTTCGCTGTTAGCTGTCTGATACAGTTTTTCAATTGTATCGGGTTCAATTTTATATTCACCCTTTTCTGTACACAAAGGCAACACCGATACCACTTCTAAATTTGCGCTGTGTTTATCGGCAATAGCTTTGCCTGACTTAACAAGTTGTTTTGAAGACTCCTGAGGTGTAATACAAACCAAAACAGTCTTTTCTTTTTTCACGGAAAACTTACCTCCTTTTCCACATTCAGTATAAAATATCAAGCTTAAAGATAACTAAAAGTATCTCTGACTTTAGTGCATACTTTATAATATAGTCACACGAACGCAAAATTATGAAAATCAATATAAAAATTTAAGGCTCTGCAAAATCGGGGGCTCCGTGAAATCGCAAAGTGATTTCCGAGGCTGCCCTAAAAGGCAGCCTCGCGCCGTAAACGGCGACGGAGCCCCGCCTCACCGCTTACAGCAACGCAAAGCCGCCGGCCTTTCGGGTCGGCGGCATATTTGTTAATACATCAGATAACTCGCAAGATAAGAAAGGCCTGTTTCTGCAAGATAAGCAATCAGAACTGCAATCATAGATGCTCCGCCGTTTTTGGCAAAGTGGGCTATTCTTTCCCTCACAGTTGCAAGAGTCATTGCGTATTTTATGTTTTTGATAATATAATTTTTATAAAGTCTGTTGGCAATGAAACCGCAGATAATATGCATAATAAGCGTCAACGCAAAAACTATTGCCATAGGAATCATAAGCTCCTGCCATTGTGCCATATATTCCATAAACATTTCGTCCGTCATAGTTTCAACATTTGCCAAAAATGCTTCATAAGCCGTAAGCACTTTAGCATTTGCCGGTGCCGTTAAGATGCTTAAGCAAAGCTGAACCGTCAGCATTATTACACCGGGCTTATAGAGTCTGCGATAAAAGAACCAATAGGGAGCAAAGAAAAATGCCGCCCAGTTAAAGCCGTTCTTTCCGTTGAGTTCGCTTCTCTTTAATTTATCAATATAAGTCTGAGCATTGTTTCTTACAAAAGCACCTATGGTGTTGGTTTTAACACCGCAGGTAAAATCATCGGCAGGGTACGGGCCCTTGAAAATGTTAGCTTCATCATTAAAATATTCTGCACTGCCGACAATAGGCTCATCAGCTTTTCCTTCCTGCTTTTCATCGGAATTTAAATCTGATTTTTCAAAGCCCTCTCCCTCACCAACGGTGAATGGTGGTTTGTATTCAGGAACTTTATCGCTTGCGTTATCTGTGGGCATCTTATGTTCCTGCTGTTGTTTCATAGACTCGACAACATTTATGCCGAACATTGTAAATTTCATTCCGCAATTGCGGCAGACCTCACTGCCTGCAGGGTTGCTGTGCTGACAATTGGGACATATAAGCTCTCCGCCCTTTTCTTCCTGATTTACAAGAGTAGAGGTCTTTACGGAAGCACTGTTGTCTACACTGCCCTGCCAGACAAAATCTGTACCGTGAAGATGTGAGTTTACACATTTATTTTCTTTATCGTAACAGTGACGGTGCTGAGGTGTTGCGCATTCGGGGCACACAACTATATCTTCATTTTCAAGCAGCGGTTCGTTACAGCCGTCACAAAAATTTCCGTTGTATCGCATGGTATCTCCTTAAATATATATAGTATTGCTATTGTATATCCTTTCGGGGTAAAAATCAATGTTTTTATAATTAAAATTTAACAGGTGAACTTTAAAAGATGTTTAGATATGTATATCAATTAAAAAGACAGCCTGGATTTTCAGACTGTCTTGATTTCGTTGTATCCGCTCGCCGCGGGGCATTACTTTTTGCTGTCGCGCAAAAAGTAATCAAAAACGCGATGTTATTACGGAAGTACAAAGCCGCACTTCTTCATAACCTTGCTGAGTGTTCTGTCTGCAACTCTTGATGCTGTTGCCGCGCCCTTTGCTGCAACCTCTTTGAGATAAGCCTGATCCTTCATATACATCTCATATCTTTCGCGTACGGGACGAAGCTCTTCAACAACAGCTTCACCAACTGCAGTCTTGAAGTCGCCGTAACCCTTGCCTGCAAACTCTCTTTCAATCTGATCAAATGAAAGATTTGTGCAGCAGGAATAGATACCCATAAGATTGTTTACGCCGTCTTTACCGTCTCCGTAATATACACCACCCTCTGAATCTGTAACAGCGCTTCTGATTTTCTTCATAATGGTTTCGGGTGTATCGAATACGCTTACATAACTCTTGGGGTTAGGATCTGACTTGCTCATCTTCTTAGTGGGATCCTGAAGCGACATAACTCTTGCACCGCTCTTGCCGATATAAGGGTCGGGGATTGTGAAGGTCTTGCCGTAGATACCGTTAAAACGGTTAGCAATGTCTCGTGCGATTTCGAGATGCTGTTTCTGGTCAGCACCAACGGGTACAAGATCAGCCTGATAAAGAAGAATATCAGCAGCCATAAGTACGGGATATGAGAAAAGACCAACATTGATATTGTCAGCGTGTGACTGTGACTTATCTTTAAACTGAGTCATTCTTGACATTTCACCGAACTGTGTATAGCAGTTGAGAATCCATGCAAGCTGTGCGTGTGCGGGCACCTGGCTCTGAATGAAAACGATGTTCTTTTCAGGGTCAAGACCGATAGCAAGAAGAAGCGCGAAAACTTCCATAATCTGCTTTCTGAGCTTCTGAGGGTCCTGTCTTACAGTGATAGCATGCAAGTCTGCAACGGCAAAAGCACTGTCAAACTCATCGCTGAGAAGTTTCCAGTTTTTTAGTGCGCCGAGATAGTTGCCGAGGGTAGGAATACCTGAGGGCTGTATGCAGGAAAGTATTTTCTTTCTTTTTTCGGGCTGAGCGTTTTCAGCTGTAATGATTTTATCTTCCATTTGAAATCTTCCTTTTTGGTGTAAACACCTGAATATTATAGCTGATATTATATGCAAAATAAGACTTTTTGTCAAGTTTCAAAGCCTTCAGCATATAAAAAACGGGGTACAGCGACCCCAACATATCCATAATAGCAAATCTATAGATGAAAGTCAATAGTTTTTCGTCAATTTAAATAGTTTCTGCGTTTTATATAAATAAATTAAGTCAACTTTGTACAAAAAGAATATTGAAATATCTGAATTTTTATGTTATATTATAGACACAGAAAGGGAAAGGTGATACCGATGTACAGGTAAAAACCAAAAGCTCTTAAAACATAACAAAAGGCAAATTAAAAAATAAAATGAAAGGCAACCTTTAAGTTATGAAAGAGCGACTCACCAAGACCTTCTAAAAAGTAAAATTTGATGCTGAAGTGATAGATAAAAATAAATTTTAGAAGGTATCAGATAAACTTTAACGGAAGGCAATTCTGTAGAAAGAGAGGATAACAAAAGATGTTAGATATCAAGAATAGTCAGAAATAACCCCCCGACCATAAAAGATGTGTAAAGAAACATCGGTCCGGGGGTTATTTCTATTTAGTGCAGAATTAAGAGGTAATAACAAAAAGGTAAGTCGCATAGGCGGGTTTTTTATTTTTTGTCCGCGGTAATGGTGAAGCGGGGGCTCCGTCACCGTATACGGTGCGAGGATGCCCTCAGGGCATCCTCGGAAATCGCTTCACGATTTCGCGGAGCCCCGCCTCCCCTCCCACCGCAAGCTCATAAAAAAACCAACCGCCTTGAGACTTACTCAAAGCGGTTTCTTTCATTTAATTATCAGATTATAAACTTCATCAGCTGTGTCTGCAATAAAGTCACTGCCGTTCTCTAAAAGACAGTCTCTATCTCTGAAGCCCCAGGTCACACCGACGCACTGAACCTTTGCATTGTGAGCTGTCTGCACATCAACTTCGCTGTCGCCGATATAGATGCAGTCTTTAATCTCAGTCCCAAAGTACTCTGCCGTTTTAAGAACATTAACAGGCGAGGGCTTGCGCTCTGCTTCTACAGAGACTCCCACAGCCTTATCAATCAGACCGGTGAAGTAACTTTCACAAAGCTCTTCAACTGCAGTGTGAAGCTTGTTTGAAACAACTGCAATTTTTAAGCCTTTTTCTCTGAGCTTTGTGAGCAGATCAACAACATTGGCATAGGGCGCCGTTGTATCTGACATATGCTCTAAATAGTGTTTTCTGAAAACATCGAGACAAGCTTTCTGAGTTATCTCATCAGTACCATCGGGAGTTGATCTCTCCATAAGCTTAACAACACCGTTGCCGATAAATCTGCGTACTTCATCAATAGTTCTCTCGGGAAAGCCGAATTCCCTGAGGGCAAAATTCACAGATGTGTGAAGATCGCCCAGGGTATCAAGCAACGTTCCGTCAAGATCAAATATAGCTAATTTATACATCTTATCTTACGGGCTTTGTATTCCAGATGTCTCTTGCATAGTCGTTAATAGCACGGTCAGTAGCAAAGCGGCCTGCACCTGCTGTGTTGAGAAGTGACATTCTGTTCCACTTTTCTCTGTCTTTCCATACTTCATCGATCTTCTTCTGAGCTGCTCTGTAATCAGCAAAGTCAGCAAGAACCATATACGGGTCATGGTTAACAATGTTAGCAATTTCAGGGAACTGCTTACCGTTTACGCCACCCTGAATGAACGCGATAACCTTTCTGAGTTCAGCATTGTTTGTAAGATAGCTTGAGGGTTGATATCCTCTTCTCTTAAGATCGTTAACTTCGGGAGTTGTCATACCAAACAGGAACATATTTTCTTCTGTTACTGCTTCGTGAATTTCAACGTTAGCACCGTCAAGAGTACCGAGAGTAAGTGCACCGTTGATCATAAGCTTCATGTTACCGGTACCTGAAGCCTCTGTACCTGCAAGTGAAATCTGTTCACTGATGTCAGCAGCAGGCATAAGCTTTTCAGCCATTGTTACATTATAGTCTTCGAGATAAACAACCTTAAGTCTGCCTCTCATATCGGGATCGTTGTTGATAAGATCAGCAAGAGCGCAGATAAATGAGATAATCTTTTTAGCCATAAAGTAACCTGATGCAGCCTTAGCACCGAAGATATATGTGCGGGGTACATAGTCACCGTCGGGATTTTCTTTGATTTCAAGATATCTTGCAACAATCTGAAGTGCATTGAGATTCTGGCGCTTGTATTCGTGAAGTCTCTTAACCTGCACATCGAAGAGTGAGTTGGGATTAAGCTCAACGCCTGTCTTCTCTTTTACATATGAAGCAAATGCTTTTTTGTTGTTGGTCTTGATCTTTTCGATGTTAGCGAGAACTTTCTTATCCTTAGCGAACTTCTTGAGCTTTTCAAGTTCGTCTGCATTGTAGATAAAGCCGTCACCTATAAGGCTTGTAACATATTCTGTAAGCTCAGGGTTAGCCTGACAGAGCCAACGTCTGTGAGCAATACCGTTTGTTACATTCTTAAACTTATCGGGAGTAAGATTATAGTAAGAATTAAAGATTGTATCCTTAAGAATCTGCGAGTGAAGAGCTGATACACCGTTAACGCTGTGGCAGGTAGCAACACAAAGGTTTGCCATCTTAACAACGCCACCTGAAATGATAGCCATTTCTTCTACCTTGCCTGCATCGAAAGTTGTATTCCAGATGTATGCACGGTATCTGTTGTCGATTTCCTTGATGATCTGATAAATTCTGGGAAGAAGTGATCTTACAAGGTCTTCGCTCCAGCATTCGAGAGCTTCCTTCATAACTGTGTGGTTTGTGTAAGCTGTAGCCTTTGTAACAATGTTCCAAGCATCATCCCAACCGTATCCGCACTCGTCGAGAAGAATTCTCATAAGCTCGGGAATAGAAAGTGTGGGATGTGTATCGTTAATGTGGATAGCATTCTTTTCAGCAAGATTGTCAACACTGCCGAAGTGGCGAAGGTGTCTGCTTACGATATCCTGAATTCATGGTGATACGAGGAAGTACTGCTGCTTGACTCTGAGGGTCTTACCTTCGTAGTGGTTATCGGCAGGGTACAGAACCTTACTGATAACTTCAGCCATAGCCTGCTGTTCAACAGCCTTCATATACTGACCCTGGTCGAAAAGTCTCATATCAAGTGAGGGAGCTTTACTCTTCCAGAGACGAAGAATTGAGATACCTCTGCCATCCTTACCGCTTACGAACATATCGTAGGGCACAGCAATGATATCGTTTGTGTTTCTGTATTCTACACTGTGATAGTGGTTATCCCAGTTGTCAACAACCTCACCGCCGAAGCGTACTGTTACTGTATCCTTTTCTCTGGGAGCAAGCCATACTTCACCGCCGGGAAGCCAGAAGTCGGGAAGCTCTGTCTGCCAACCGTCAATAAGCTTCTGCTTGAAGATGCCGCACTCATAAAGAATACTGTAACCCATACCGTAATAGCCCTGAGTTGCAAGGCCGTCAAGATAACATGCAGCAAGTCTGCCAAGACCACCGTTACCAAGACCTGCATCGGGTTCACAGTCATAGAGTTTGTCGAGCTTTACGCCGAAATCTTTGAGAGCATCGCCGAAAACCTTTGTAAGGTTAAGGTTGAAAAGATTGTTCTTGAGTGAACGTCCCATAAGGAATTCCATGCTCAGATAATAAATCTTCTTTGAGTTTACATTA
The DNA here is from genome assembly GCA_045660525.1 of Acutalibacteraceae bacterium. Taxonomy (GTDB): domain Bacteria; phylum Bacillota; class Clostridia; order Oscillospirales; family Acutalibacteraceae; genus UBA6857. Next base: position 7,876 of record JAZRDY010000179.1, read on the forward strand.
TCAGCTTCTTTTCTGAACTCACGAAGACCCTGATGCATAAGCTCTCTTACAACAAGAGCTGTTGCCTTATAGTACTGTTCGTCAGTTGCTTCTTCGGTGGTAACGCCGAAGTAATGTGAGAGCTTGCCTGAAATAAGCTCTTTTGCTTCTTTCTTTGTAAGGGTATAATTCATACAAAACCTCCAAAAATATCTATATAAAAGATATAATTATCTTGATTATATGGTTATTTTATACTAAAATTTCTATAATTTCAATAGTAATAAGCAAAAATAGCAAAGTATGTTATATATAACGGAAAAAGCCTCTTTTTTTAGTGCACTTTAACGGATAAAAGCACGAAAACCGACACGAAAAATGCCGGTTTTTTCCATATTGTAATTTCAATCATCTGAAATTAGAAATATCTTCCTCGATTGTAATATTATCTAAAACTTCCGGGCAGGCAAGAGACATAACAGATGCCTTATAATTATTGAAGTCAAGGGCTGATATGTTAGTGTCAAGACAGCTTATCATATAGTCAAAATTCTTATTTGCTTTTTCTGTATCTTCAATGCAAAAAAGCTTTTTACTGTAAAGCGCCATTGCCTCAACTATCTCTGTGTTGTACTTTTGCTGATTGTCACAAAGATAATAAAAATACTTTGCCATCATTGCGGGAATAAGATTCTGAGGACCTTCTTCAATGATGAAGCTTGCAGCATCCTGACCGCATATAACTTCGTGTTCAAGATCTACACTCATTTCACCTATATGTTCAAGAAGCGAATTGAATTTGCTCTCATCAGCAATTATATATCTCTCGATGCTTATATTTGCATATTCACCCACAGCCCACAAAAGCTCTGTAATACCACCGCTTTTATAGTGATCATTCATTGTACCGCTGAGATTGTTGAAGCTGCAGTATGTATCACCTGAAAGAAATGATACTTTCATTGTTTTTTCGGCAGAGTCCACGCGAACAACACCGAGAAGCTCTATTTTTTCATCATATGTCAGAGCAATAAGAAAATTACCTTTAAGATGCTGAACATCGGCAACAAATGATACAGCAGGTTCGGTTGTGGCCGACTCGTCGACAAGTGTTGTCGGTTCATCAGAAATCACTTCACCGATAACAAAAACACCTGACACCATAGCAATAAGTCCCACCGCAACGGCAAAAACTATAGTCAAAGTCTTTTTACCCGGATTTATATTAAGAAAACCGATATTACTGATTTTATCGGCAAGTTTATCTAAAAAAGCCATAACGGCATTTATATATCTGTTTAAGTCTTTCACTTTGTCCTCCTGATTACGGAATATATAAAACAAGGCCTATCATAATAAATTAAAAGAATTAATAATCTGTGTAGAAAATTTAAATTAAATATCAATCTTAATACTATGAAGTATAGCATATATCACTATATCAAGTCAAAGAAAATTCTGTAAACGACACAAAAAACTTAAGGCCGCACTTTACTGCGACCTTAAATCAAGAGAGAGTTATTTCATCTGATTGTTTTGCTTACTGTTTAGTTTATTGCAGTTTTTACCCTGAGGCTGAGGAGGATCGGCAGACTTCTGAGGGTTTACCACATAGGTATCTGTGCTCTCTCTTCTGGATTGCTTGGAGTTGTTGTTTTCAGGCATATTTATTCTCCTTCGGGACTTTATCTTTGTCCCCTGTTAGTTTTAACCCCTTATCTGTTATCTATACAAATAAAATATGCCGATTTTTGCTAAAAAATCTCTTAACAGTATAAAACTTTTCCTTTTCCACTTGAAATAAAAGACAAATAATAGTAAAATAAAAGTTACAATATTACATTTGAAAGGATGAACTGTCATGTGGCAAGTTAAAAAAGCTTTTTTCAGAGTTTATCAGCAGACATTCAGAGTAGCTATGTGCGTATTCGACTGGTCAGAGCCCACTCTTCTTGAGGGCCCCGGTTCAATCAGAAAGCTCCCTGAATTCATCAAGAGCAAGGGTCTCAAGAAAGTTCTTATCGTAACCGATAAGGGTCTTATGGGTCTTCATCTTCTTGATTCACTCTTCGAAGAACTCGACAAGGCAGGCGTTGAATACGTTGTTTATGACGGCACTCAGCCCAACCCCTCAATCGAAAATATCGAAGATGCTCGCGCTCTCTATGTTGATAACAACTGTCAGGGTGTTATCGCATTCGGCGGTGGCTCACCTATGGACTGCGCTAAGGCTGCAGCAGCAAGAGTTACCAACCCCAAAATTTCAGTAAGAAAGATGAGAGGCGTTCTCAAGCTTCACCATAAGCTTCCTCCCTTCTTTGCAGTACCCACCACAGCAGGTACAGGCTCAGAAACAACTCTCGCAGCTGTTGTAACAGATACAGCAACTCACGAGAAGAACGCTATCAACGATATCAGACTCAAGCCCAGATTTGCTGTTCTTGACCCCGAGCTTACAGTAGGTCTTCCTCCTCACATCACTTCAACAACAGGTATGGACGCACTTACTCACGCAGTTGAAGCTTACATCGGTAAGAGCAACGTTAAGTCAACAGAAGAGTACGCTGAAAAGGCTACTAAGATGATTTTCGAAAACATCGAAAAGGCTTACACAAACGGTAAGGATATCGAAGCTAGAGATCAGATGCTCAAGGCTTCATTCTATGCAGGCCAGGCATTCACAAGAGCTTACGTTGGTTACGTACACGCTATCGCTCATAACCTTGGCGGTCAGTACGGTGTACCTCACGGTCTTGCAAATGCTGTAATTCTTCCCTACGTTCTCGAGTACTACGGCGAAACAGCTCACAAGCGTCTTGCTAAGCTCGCTGAAATTGCAGGCGTTAAGACAACAGGCTCAGACAAAGAAAAGGCTGAAGCATTTATCGAGGCTATCAAGACTCTCAACAAGAATATGAACATCCCCGACGGATTCGATATGGTTCAGGAAAAGGATATTCCCGTTATTGTTGAAAGAGCTCTTAAAGAGGGTAATCCTCTTTATCCCGTTCCCAAGATTATGGACAAAGCAGATTGCGAAGCTGTAATCAGAAGAATGATGAAATAATTTACATAAGAAAAGACGGCCGAATCAATCGACCGTCTCTTTTTATTTGGTTGTGATTAATCTTCTTTTTTCACGGTAAATCTGTATGCCAGCGGAGCTGTTATTATAGGTATAAGCAAAAGCGTAACTGTAAATATAAGCACCTTAGTTCCTGTTTCACTATAACTTGTAACTCCTAAAATGTCACACATATTATCATGAAGATAATACCACAAAGAGCCTACAGGCATACATAAAAACATAAAAGGCAAAAATAACCCAATTGCCGCTAGCGGATAAGAGGCAAATGGTAAAAGCAAAGTCACATATATTGCAATAAAGGCGTTTTTCATTGAGTGCTTTTTTGTGTAATAACCTGCAAATGCGGCAAAGGCTGTAAATATAACCGGCGCAAAAAAGCCATAAAAAGGAATTTCTGTATCTATGTGACCAACGTCACCGCCTACAATTACGCCTGTACCAATAACATTCATAACATATAGGATTACAGTCGCAATCACACCAACAACAGCAATGTCAGATTCTTTAATTTCCAGATCGATTTTAAGGGTTTTCATCACAATTCAACTCCTTCAACATTAATTTTTACTCTCTCCTTTACACTTCAAATATATACTTGACATATTAAAAAGTCAAGTTACAGTTTTGTAATTCTTTAGGCGAATTTTCTGATGTGTAGGGGGGCTGACGCGCCGTTAACGGCGAGGCGGACGCCTTCGGCGTCCACCCGAAAATCGCAAAGCGATTTTCCGTCAGCCCCCGCCTCACCGCAACCTCTCATTTATTAAAAATAATATATTGCCTTGTTCAAATAAAGTAATTGTGTTATTATTATCATAACAATATAAAAGGAGAAATATTATGACAGCTATTATTCATCAGATACTTTACAAAATGATTGCAACTCTTATTTCAATCCCGATGTTCCTCGGAATAAACATCGATTGTCTTAAAGTCGACAGCAGCAATTGGAACACCAATTACACCTATGTCTTTGTTCACGGTCTTTCAGGTTGGGGCAGTTATGACGATACATATAAGCTTATGCCTTATTGGGGTATGTTCGGCGGCGAACTTATGGGATATCTTAATGATAAAGGCTTCAAGGCTTATGCAGCTTCCGTTGCACCTACAGACAGCGCATGGGACAGAGCTTGTGAGCTTTACGCACAGCTTGTCGGCACAAAGGTTGACTACGGTAAGGCTCACAGTGAGAGATGCAATCACGAGAGATACGGCGAAGATTTCACAGGCAGAGCTCTTATCGAGTCGTTCAGTGCAGAAGATAAAATCAACCTTTTAGGTCACTCCTTCGGCGGTGCAACCGTAAGACTTTTCGCCAGCATTATGGAAAAGGGCGTAGCTGAAGAAATTGCTGCAACGCCTGCAAACGAGCTTTCCGATTACTTCAAGGGCGGTAAAGGCGATTGGATTTACTCCGTTACTTCTCTTGCGGCACCCCATAACGGCACATCAGCTTACAGTGTGGGAGAAAATTCAGAGCCTGCTCTCCAGACAAAAGCAGCCAAAGAAAACCCTATTAAATCAGCTTTTTCGGGTATTAGCGATAAGCTTATGAGTCAGTTTACAGGTGGCGAAAAAGATGGCAGAATTGACAGCGACTATGCCGCATACGATATGTATATCGACAATGCACTTGAGTTAAATAAGACAATCCACACCCACGACAGCACCTATTATTTCTCATTTGCCTGCACAGCAACAGACAAAAATGAGGATGGCACATATTCTCCCGACACCAAAATTATGGAGAGCATATATTCCTCATCATCAGAGGGCATCGGAAGATACACAGGTGTTACAAAAGGCGGTTTCGTAATTGATAAAACCTGGCTTGAAAATGACGGTCTTGTCAATACTGTCTCTGCACTGGCGCCCTCATCTGCACCAAACAAAATCTTTAATGAAGACAATATCGAAAAGGGCATCTGGCAGACAATGCCTATTATCAGAGGAGATCATATGTGTCTTCAGGGTGGCATGACTAAGATAAATGATGTCAAACCTTTTTATGTGGAGCATCTCAGCATGATAAACAGTCTTTAAAAAATGTACGGCAGTGAAATCACTGCCGTATTTTTATTGCTTCTTATATTTTTCAGCCTGCAGATTAAACATATATGCATATGTCCCATTCATCTTCATAAGCTCTTGATGGCTGCCGCTTTCAATTATCTCGCCATTTTCCATAACGTATATTCTGTCTGCGTTGACAGTAGTTGAAAGTCTGTGAGAAATAAATATAACTGTCTTTTGCTGAGCCGCTTCAATCATTGCCTGATTGAGATTATATTCCGCAATGGGATCGAGGTTTGCCGAGGGCTCATCGAGAATTATATAAGGGCAGTTTTTATAGAAAGCTCGCGCGATTGCAACCTTTTGCGACTCACCGCCCGAGAGCATTCTGCCCTCATCATCAAACTCACGAAGAAGCTCTGTGAAAACACCTTTTTTAAGTTGCTTGTCAAATCCGCTGTTTGATAGAGCTTCTTTAACTTTATCTTCGTTGAAGTTTTTATCAAGGGCAACATTTTCACCTGCGCTGCAAGCAAAAAGCTGAAAATCCTGGAACACTGCCGAAAATCTGTCTCTGTGAGACTGTGCGGTGACATTCCTTATGTCTTCGTCGCCGATCGTGATTTTACCGCCGCTGACATCATAAAGACGAAGCAACAAATTTGTAAGGGTAGTCTTGCCTGCGCCGTTATAACCAACGAGAGCTATTTTTTCATAGGGCTTGATTGTCAGATTAATATTTTTAAGTGTCGGCTTATCGTTACCGGGATAAGTGAAAGAGAGATTTACTATTTTGATTTCTTCGGGCTTACCGCAAGGTGCAACCTTATCGCCGTCTTTGATTTTGAAATCGCTCTTTAAAAATTCGCGGTACTTCTCGATCATTTTTCCTCTTTCAGAGAATACGGCAACCGCCCATACTGTAAGGAAATTGATAGATGCCGCAATTGAATATGCGCCGTTGAAAGCGGCAACGAAATCACCTGCGCCGAGACTCTCTTTTACAAGTACGCAATAACCCAGATATAAAGGCAACGCAAACATAAAACCAAGATTCTGTATGCCCGAATCCTGAAGAAATGCAACAGCCGATATTTTTTTATGATATCTCTTCTGATTTGCAATTACATCGTCAGCCGCATCATTATATCTTTCGATAAGCAAAGGGTGAATATTATTTATGCGCACTTCCTTGGCATAATCCTGAAGATAAAAGATTCTCTGGAAATAGTCGCTTCGTCTGTGATACTCGGTATTGTCTCTTCGTCTTGCCATCTGAAGAGCACCTCTTTTTCGGCTCAGAGGTAAAAAGATACCGATAAACACAAGTATAATAATCAGACACACCGGGTCAATAGTCAGCATTACACCTGCAATGGTAAAAAAAGAGATGAGATTGCCTACATAGTTTCTCACAAGACCGAGAAGATTTGTAATATTATCCGATGACGACTCAATAGTGAGAATGAAGCTGTTGTAAAACTCGGGGTCATCATAAGACGCAAGGTCAAGCTGTTTTGCTTTTTCATAGAGTATCTTGTTAAGGCCGTAATAGACCTTTTCCTTTGCCATATTCCAGAAAAATTCCTGAAAAATCCAAGCAAAAACCTTGCTGCCCACAAGAATAACCGCAATAAGTATTACAGCGTAAAAAATGTTTTCTAAATTCTCGCCCTCTTCTACCACATCGATAATATACTTAAGACCGATTACGCTTATAAGCCTCGTAGGCAAGGTCGTCAGTATGCCCATAATAAACTCGCCTATAACGAGAGTGGGAGAAATCTTAAACAGCAAACCTATAAAATAAAATATATTTGAAAAGGTGGAGTAATGCTGCTTGTCTTTCGTATTAGTCATTTGCAGTTTCCTCCTTTTCGTTGTTGTAACTTGACGCCTGAAGAGTAAACATCTCTTTATATTTGCCGTCTTTTGCCATAAGCTCACTGTGAGAGCCCTCTTCAAGCACTCTGCCGCCGCCTATAACTATGATTTTGTCTGAAAGCACAGCACTCGAAAGTCGGTGGGATATGTAAAGGACTGTTTTGTTTTTTGTAACCTCGATGAGATTTTCATACATTTTATATTCTGCAATAGGATCAAGGGCCGATGAGGGCTCGTCTAGCACTGCAAACTCGAAATCTTTTGCAAAAAGTCTTGCCGCGGAAACCTTCTGATTTTCACCGCCTGAAAGACCAACGCCATTTTTATCAAACTCTCTTGTGAGCACCGTTTCACCGCCGTCAGGCAGAGAAGATATTTTTTCCCATATTCCGCTTTGACGAAGAGCTTTTTCAGCTGTTTCTTTTTCCTCGTCGCTGCATTCGTGACAGATAACGTTTTCGTAAACAGAAATAGCAAAGTTTCTGTAATCCTGGAAAACTGCACCGAAAATATTTCTGTAAGCATTAAGGTCATAGTCTTTTATGTTTATGCCGTTATAAAGAATCTCACCCTCGGTGACATCATAAAAACGAAGCAACAGTTTAACAAGAGTTGATTTGCCTGCGCCGTTTACTCCGACAAGAGCAAAAGTCTCACCTTTGCTAATTGAAAAAGATATATTTTCAAGAGAATATTTTTCTGCACAGGGATATTTAAATGAAACATTTCTGAACTCGATGCTTTCAAACTTATCGGGCATCTTATCGCCTGATGTGATTTTAGGCTCATACTTGAAAAATTCACGCAGGTTTTGGAAATAAAGTGCCGAGCCCACAAGCATATCGAAGTTTCTTGCTATAGTCATTGTCGATTCTCTTACGGCATTGATAGCAGAAAGTACAACCGAGAAGCCCGATACTGTCAATGCATTGGTATAAACAAACTGATATGCTGCATAGGCGTATGTGCCGATAATGGGAATAAACTCGCTGAAAAGTGAGCTGACGGTACTGTAAATGAAAAGCTTCCAGCCGTATTTCCTGAGAATTTCCACATTGTCATCAATAGCCGCTTTGAACCTCTGCATAAGCACAGAGAATATGTTTGATGTTCGCATATCCTTGGAAAAGTCCTTAAGGAAAACCGTTCTCTGTGTGTATGCTTTGATTCGGTTATTGGTGGTCATTTCAAGGTCTCTTTTATACACAAGCTTACTCTTAAAGGTTTCTATAATAAATACAAGAAATACCGGAGCAAGGAAGAGAAGATACACAGGGTTTATGGTACTGACTGTGCCGATAACAAGAGCCAAAGATACAATTGAG
>JAZRDY010000180.1:0-1948 GCA_045660525.1 Acutalibacteraceae bacterium
AACAAAGGGCGGAAGCATTATGCTTACGAATTCACCGTTGGGTATATTGAATTTTGTATAGAGATAAAGATTCTGAGGATTGCCGAAGGGAGTGAGCATACCGCCGAGATTTGCGGCGATGTTCTGCATTATAAAGGTAAACGCCATATATTTCTGCTGTTTTGTGGCATCAAGAATGAAATAACCGAGGGGCAGGAAGGTAAGAAGTGCCATATCGTTTGCAATAAGCATTGAACCGATAAAGGTTATATATACGAGTGACAGCACACAGTATTTGATGTTTCTGAAGCTTTCAACTATTTTTCTTGCAAGAATATAGAAAAATCTTATATGTTTAAGTGCACATACAACTGCAAGCACACAGAAAAGGCAGGAAAGCGTCTTGAAATCGAAGTATCCGAGATACTCCTTATCGGGAGGAACAAAAAACATCGTAACAACAGCAGCAAAAAAAGCAATCTCCATTACCACATTCTTTTTTACAAAATCAAGTACCTTAGTCATTTCATATCTCCGTACAAAAAAACTCGCCACGTTTACCGCACCGAGATATGAGTATAAACTAAAACAAATCATTTGTCAACAAAAATGCACAGATTTTTAAGTGAATTTTCACAACTGCACCCCGTGCTTTTTATACAAATCATACAAGCTTTTAAGATGCAAAAAAAAATAACGGAACACCTTACGGTGCTCCGTATTTTTATATGCTTTGCTTTTTGGAATCAACTCAGATGAGTTCGATTATGCACATCTCAGCAGCGTCGCCACGACGGGGACCTGTCTTGATGATGCGGCAATAACCACCCTTAACTTCTGCATACTTAGGTGCTACTTCGTCAAAGAGCTTCTTAACAACGTCTTCCTTTGTGATGTAAGCCATTGCCTGTCTTTTATTATGAAGGGAGTTTACCTTAGCGAGAGTAATCATCTTCTCGGTAATAGCGCGAACTTCCTTAGCTCTTGTAACGGTGGTTTCAATTTTGCCATTTTCCAAAAGGTAAGTTACCATAGCTCTTAACATAGCTCTACGGTGATCAGTAGTTCTGCCGAGCTTTCTGGTTCCGGGCATTTAAATCACTCCTTAATACCTTATAGGTCAAGATTATGAAAGGATTATTCATCCTCCTGGCGAAGAGATAAGCCGAACTGTGCGAGTTTAGCAATAACCTCATCGAGAGACTTCTTACCGAGGTTTCTGACTTTCATCATATCCTCTTCGGTCTTTTCGATCAAATCGCCGATCTTATGAATATTCGCTCTCTTGAGACAATTGAATGAGCGAACGGAAAGGTCAAGCTCCTCAACGGTCATCTCTAATGTCTGCTTATTAGAATCGGTATCCTTAACGACCATAACCTCAACGTTGCTTGCTTCTTCAGAAAGGTCAACAAAGAGATTGAGATGTTCGTTGAGAATCTTGGCAGCAAACGAAACAGCATCCTTAGCAGTAAGTGTTCCGTCTGTCCACACTTCAAGTGTTAACTTATCATAGTCAGTCTTGTCATCAACACGTGTGTTGTCAACTGTGTAGTTAACCTTGATAACAGGTGTATATATTGAGTCAATGGGAATAACACCGATAGCGGGGTTACCGAGAAGCTTCTTGTTCTCATCAGCTGAAACATATCCTCTGCCAATATCAGCAGTAAGCTCCATTCTCACGTGAGCATCGGGGCTTATTGTAGCAATATGCCAGTCGGGATTGAGAATTTCAACTTCAGAATCGCACTGAATATCACCTGCAGTGATTTCTGTAGCGTTGCTGACGTCAATAATTAATTCCTTAGCACTGTCACCGTAAATCTTGAGAAGAACGCCCTTTAAGTTAAGAACGATTTCCGTTACGTCTTCCTTAACACCGGGAATGGTTGAAAACTCGTGAAGCACATTGTTAATCTTAACAGATGTGAGAGCATAACCTGTAAGCGATGATAAGAGTACACGG
>JAZRDY010000181.1:0-3568 GCA_045660525.1 Acutalibacteraceae bacterium
CCGTGAAAGCACCTTTGGTGCTTTCCGAGGACGCCCTAAGGGCGTCCTCGCGCCGAATTTCATTCGGCGACGGAGCCGCCGTCACAATCTACCTCGGCGGTCTCCAAGCTGTTTCCTCCCGCCGACTTAAAACGGATATAATCGGAGCGAAGCGACCCGCAATTATTCATTTCTTCGCAGGGCGTTGTCCCGCACCCCACAAGCTTTTGTAAAAGCTTGTTCAAAACTTTACTTTTTTTATTTGAGGTGACATTATGAAATCGACTAAAAAAGGTATGCTCAAAAAACATTTCATACCATACTTCAAAAAACATAAAGCAGTCCTGGCACTTGACCTTTTCTGCGCTGCCCTCACAACAGGCTGTGAAATAGTCCTGCCGATGATTGTGCGTGAAATCACAAGCATTGCCACAACAGATATATCAAAACTCACCCTTGAGCTCATCCTTACCCTCACAGCAGTGTACGCAGTGCTCAAGCTTATAGATATGGCAGCAGGCTATTATATGATTTATATCGGACACGGAATGGGCGTAAAAATCGAAAAAGATATGCGCGAGGATATGTTCGCACATCTGCTGACAGTGCCTTTCAGCTATTTCGACAAGACCAAGGTCGGTCAGCTTATGTCTAGAATCACAACTGACCTTTTTGATGTGGTGGAGTTTGCCCACCACTGCCCCGAAGAGTTTTTCATCGCAGGCATCAAGGTCACAGCATCCTTTATTATTCTCGCGGGTATCAACCCCTTGCTGACAGTTTCGACCTTTATTGCAATTCCCATTATCTTCTACGGCTCACTCTATTTCCGCCGTAAAATGAGAAAGATTTTCAAGGAAAGACGTGTCATCGCAGGTGAAGTCAATGCCCAGACCGAAACCTCTCTTCTCGGCATCAGAGTGGTAAAATCCTTTGCCAACGAGCAGACAGAAACCGACAAATTCAACGAGCGCAGTACCGAATTTGCTCAGGTACAAAAAGACTCTTACAGATATATGGCGATGCTCAACTGCGTTGTGCGTATGTTTGACGGTCTTATGTATGTGGTTATGATTCTCCTTGGCGGATACTTCCTTATGACAGGCAAAATCACCGCCGCTGATATGACTGCCTATCTTCTTTATATCGGTATGCTCATCGCCGCAATCAAGAGAATCGTGGAATTCACAGAGCAGTTTGAAAAAGGTATGACGGGTATCGAACGCTTTGCTGAAGTTATGGAGGTACCCTCAGAGCCCGGCTATAATGCACCCGATACTATAGAAAATATAAAAGGTGAAATCAACTTTGAGAACGTAACCTTCAGCTATGAGGAAGAAAAAGGCGACGTACTCGCCAACCTCAATCTCAGCATCAAGCAGGGCGAAAACATCGCAATTGTGGGTCCGTCAGGTGGTGGTAAAACCACAATGTGTAGTCTTATTTCCCGTTTTTACGAGCTTAAAGAGGGCAAAATCACCATCGACGGCAAAGATATCAACGACATTAATCTGCACTCTCTGAGACAAGCTATCGGCGTTGTGCAGCAAGACGTTTATCTTTTCTCAGGTACTGTTATAGAAAATATTCTTTATGGTGCCCCCTCAGCCTCACGAGAAGATGCTATAGAGGCTGCAAAACGCGCAGGAGCACACGACTTCATTATGAGTCTGCCTCAGGACTACGACACCTATATCGGCGAAAGAGGCGTTATGCTTTCAGGCGGTCAGAAACAGCGCATTAGTATTTCGCGCGTGTTTATTAAAAATCCGCCTATTATCGTACTTGACGAAGCAACATCCGCTCTCGACAACGAAAGCGAACAATATATCAAGCACTCCCTTGCTGAGCTGACAAAAGGCAGAACAACCTTTACCATTGCCCACACACTTTCAACTATAGGCAATGCCAGCCGCATTATTGTGCTGACAGACAAGGGCATTGAGGAGCAAGGCACTCACGAGGAGCTTCTCAGCAAAGACGGAATATACAAAAAGCTTTATAACATCAGCATAGATTTAGAAAGCTGAAAATACAATCTCTTTTTGTTTTACCTTTTTTATAATACAATAAACTAAACAAACTAAAAACTGTTGAAAGGAAATATTTTATGACACATCCTTTTAGAGATATCCCTCTAGATAATGCCGGCAAAATTTTCCCGGGTCAGATATCAGAGCGTTGGGCATATGTTTACCGCATGACAGTGGAGCTGAGAGAAGAAATAGACCCCGAAATCTTAAAGACAGCTCTTGCTGACACTCTCGACAGATTACCGACATTCAAAGTCAGAATGAAAAACGGTATCTTCGAAAATCTTCTCGAAGCCAATGATAAAGTCTGTCCTGTAAATCCCGACATCAAAAACTTCTGCTACAGAATAAACTATCAGGAAAATAACGGCTATCTTATGAGGGTTTATTACCACAAAAATTATATCAGTATTGATTGTTTCCACGCTCTTTGCGATGCCTACGGTGCAACTGTGTTTATATCAACTCTTGCAGGACAGTATCTCAGACTCAAGGGTCACAGCATCTCTCATAACAAGTTTGTTCTCAATATAAACGAGAGTCCCAAGGCTGAGGAAATGGAAGACGCATATGAACGCTATGCCACCTCTAAAAAGACAGCTAAGCTACTCGAAAGCCCCGCATATCACAAAAAGGGTGAAAAGATGCCTCTTCATATGTGCAACTATACTGTCCTGACAATGTCCTTTAAAGAGCTCCACGCCATCAGCAAAAGCTATGGTGTTACGGTTACTGAGTTTCTTGCTGCTATTTTGCTTGATATCCACTATAAAAAGCAACTCAGCGAGGGCAAGAGCAAAAAAGATGTAAGTGTACAGATTCCTGTCAACCTGAGAAAGGCTTTCCCCAGTGAATCTGTCAGAAACTTTGTTATTTGTCTGAGTGTAAAGATGCCGTATCACAAAAATGGCTTCACCTTTGACGAGATTGTCAGAAGTGTCAGCAAGCAACTCAAAGAGGCAAACAACTACGATTTTCTTCACGCCTATATCAGTCAGACCGTTAAAATGCAAACCAAACTTCTCAAATATGTTCCCCTCATTATCAAGAACACTGCCGTAAAGGTAAGCTTCAGCTTTGGTGCAGAGTTTTCTACCACTTCTCTCTTGTCAAATCTCGGACCTGTTGTTCTTCCTGACGATATGAAAGAGCATGTGAAAAGGTACTTCTTTTATAACAGTCCAGGTCTTGTCAACGGTGCTCGATGCAGTATTGTCAGCTTTGATGATAAACTTACCCTGACATTTTCAAATGTTTATAAAGAAGACGACATTGAAAAAGAGCTGATGAAAAAGCTCTCATCTCTCGGCGTATCAATCACGGCTGAAACTAACAGAGATTATGATTTTGGCGACATTGATGGCGTTACCGTCGGCGACAGACAGGCCTATGCAGACACAGTTCATATTCCCCACGGAAGCTGACGTTTCAGGTGCAGTCACCAACAGCAGAAGTTTAAAAAAGCTCAGAATAACTTTTAAGGCATAAAAATAAACACGCGTTTGACGCGTGGTTTTGCTATATAAAAAATCAAGGACTTGCAAATGCAAGTCCTT
>JAZRDY010000182.1:0-1625 GCA_045660525.1 Acutalibacteraceae bacterium
TCATAACCGATAACCTGATCGTCAGCATCAAGAGCCATTCTTGTTACATAGCCTTCTGCCATTTCAAGGTAACGAACGCCCTTAAGCTTTGTGCCGTACATTGTACCAACCTGTGAACGAAGGCCCTTACCAAGGTCTTCAAGACCTGCGCCTACTGAAAGACCGTCTTCTGGGAAAGCGGGCTGGCTGCGGCCGTAAACGATCTGAAGGAAGAGTTCGCGCATAGCTGTGTTGATAGCGTCACAAACAAGGTCTGTGTTGAGAGCTTCAAGAAGAGTCTTACCGGGGAGGATTTCACTAGCCATAGCAGCTGAGTGTGTCATACCTGAGCAACCGATTGTCTCAACGAGAGCTTCTTCGATGATACCATTCTTAACGTTGAGTGAAAGCTTGCAAGCGCCCTGCTGAGGAGCACACCAGCCCACACCGTGTGTGAATGCAGAGATATCCTTAATTTCATAAGCCTTTACCCACTTACCTTCTTCGGGAATGGGAGCGGGGCCGTGGTTCGGTCCTTTAGCGACCGTACACATTTGTTCAACTTCATGTGTGTAGTTCATGATGTTAAATCTCCTTTCGAGAATTAGTATTGGTTATTGTTTACCACGTATAATAATATCAAATAATTTTATTTCTTGCAATAGTGTATTGGTAAAAAATTAAGGTAATAATCAAGATTTTTTGGAGTATTAGCTAAATGCAGTAAAAAAACATCGGACTTCGCCGATGTTTTTACTGATTAATTAAAACAGTCCATCTTTGTCTGAAAAGCCGTCGAATATGCCGCTGATTTTTGCGACTGCATCTTCAAAAGCACTTATGATGTTTGAGAAAAACAGGTCTAATGCATAAAACGGAAGAAACGGTAATAAAAACGGTAACAGTACGAACATAATGATTCTCCTTTTTATTTGTTATTTTAATTTTAATATTATCAAACAGTTTGCGCATCTGTGTAAACAATACTGTATGTTTCTGTCATTTCATAAGCAACGATTGTGCTCGCCGTAACATCGGCAACACTGAAGTTTATATCAGCCAGCATAGCCGCATTGATGCTGAGCTTTGCTACCCTGCCGTCACTTACGGTCATAGTCAGTGTACCGCCGTCATAAAAGCTGTCTGCACCCTCAATAACCAAGGGAGATGTCTTGAGCTTTTTAAACTCGGGCAGTGCAATAGCTCCGTCGAAATAAGATTTCTGTTTTGAGTCGCCTTTGCTGTAAAGCTTACTCTCATCTTTCAGATTAATGCTGATAATATATTTTCCGTCTTGTTTTGTGATTTCATAATCTTCTATGTCGTTTCTTTCAAGTGACGCCTTTTTTCCGTAAGGCTCAATAAGCTTATTGGCACTCTTATCTTCGTTGCTGCCGCCTACATATTTGTAGTTCTTTTTCAGCGTACCCTCAAAAAGACTCAGTGTATTTTTAACGCTCATTGCAAGATTCTTTTTGCTGCAGGAAATAAACTCCGTATCAATGGTCTTTTTATATTTCACCGTCATATCCCTCTGAGCCTTAAGAGAAGCTATCATTTCGTTGTAGTGCTGTACCGTCTGCGCAAGGGTATGGGGTACCGCACCTGAATTATATGTAAACTCCTTATACTCACGGCTGAAATCA
>JAZRDY010000183.1:0-14164 GCA_045660525.1 Acutalibacteraceae bacterium
ATGTTCCCATTATTCGTTTGGCTTTGATTCTTATGCTGTCTGATGTGCAGTAATTTTGTATGTTGTCGTTGATTGAAAGCATTTCATCATAAATTTCTTTGGGATTATCGTGAATTCCCCCTTTGGTAGAAATAAGCCCCATCATATAACGAATAAGAAGATTGAATTCACCGGGAAATTCTTTTACAGCTTGATTGATAATTTCAAAAGCTTTTGGAGTATCTTTATAATAAAGGCACTCGAACTCATCGATATAGTTTTGAATCTTTTCATCTCGATTAGACTTATCAATACCTAAAAGCTCATCAACACTGACGCCGAAAAATGAAGCAATTGACGGTAGCATAGTTATATCAGGATAAGTGTCACCTCTTTCCCATTTGCTTATGCTCTGAAAAGATACACCTAAAAAATCCGCAAGCTTTTCCTGAGTGAGATTCTTTTCAAGTCTGAGCCTTTTCAGATTTTCACCAAAATAAATATTCATTATATCACCTCAAATTTTATTTTGTAGCGCTACTATAACTAAATAATAGCTCACGCTCTCACATAAATCAATAACTCATTTGTTGAAAATAATTCTCACGATAAGAGAAAATTTCTAACTGCAAGATATCGGCAGGGTACAAAAAAGCAGCAACCGAAGTTGCTGCTTTTGTATTATTTAATTTTATATTCAAGTCTTGTGAGGTCGCCTTCAAGATATTCGCCTGAGATGAACTTTCTTGCCTTGAAGATGATTTTGTCGTCATAAACCTCGCAGTAGTAACCTACACCGCAGTCCTGAATGCCGAAGTTGTTGAGTTTTCTGTAACCGGGGATGCTGATTGAGTATACTCCTTTTTCTTCGTTGAGAGTTTCGGCAATCTTCTCAAAAATACCGCCGTGAAGATGGCCGTTAATGAAAAATACATTTCTGTACTTTTCCATTACTGCACGCACTTCGTCATTCTGCTCACCCATATCGCCTGTCTTCCATACTTCGGGAAGTCCGTGAGTCTCTGCAAAAGGCTGGTGGCACATAACAAATACGGGCTTGCCGTCTTTGGTACCTCTTGCGAGCTCTTTGTCAAGGAATGCAATCTGCTCTTTTGATATGTAAGCCTTTTCGAGAATTCTCTTTTCGGTGCAGATAACAACGATAGTGTAGCCGTTGATGTAGTAGGAATAATAAGGCTTGCCTTTTCTGCTTAAGCCGAGATATTCGTCGGTTTTATCAGTGACGATTTTATTGTTTTTCTTAAAGAAGAAACGTGCATCGTGATTACCCATTGTAACAAAGAGATTTTTAACCACTTTCTGATTGTCAAGCACACGGAAAAATCTCTTATACTCGTTATTGGTACCGTAGTCTGCAATATCGCCTGCGAGCATAAATGCATCGAATTTCTCGGGTGAATTGGCAAGGTCCTTGAAAGTGTTGGCGAGATTTTTTTCTGCGCTTTCTCTGTTGGGCAGGTGAGTGTCGGCAATAATAGCCATTGAAAGCTTTACATTTTTGCTGTCTTCAAAAATAATGGGGTTGTCGGTTTTAACTTCATAGATAACATCATATTTAGGGTTCATAGCCTGAAACTGATTTTTATATTTGTCAATAAAAATTTTAAGAGACATAATATTTCCTCCTGAAATCATTCTAAATTATATAATAGCAGAAAACTGATTGTTTTTCAAGAGGGGAATATTATTAATTGAGTCTTGCCTTTGAGGGAGTGTTTATGATACAATATAAAAAACATCAAAGGGGAAATAATATGAAAACTATACTTTTTCAGGGTGACTCTATAACCGATTGTGGAAGAATCCGTAAGGAATCGGACTCTGCTATTACTAAGTTTTATAAAAAACTGCACAAGGCTACAGTTCTCGGCAGTGGGTATCCCGCTAAAGTTACCGCTCAGTTGGAAAAAGATTGCCCGGGCAAATATAAATACATGAACCGTGGCATCGGCGGTGACACAATTCTCAACGTTTATGCCAGAATTGTCAAAGATATAATTAACATCAAGCCCGATTATATGAGTCTTCTTATCGGCGTAAACGATGTCTGGCGCGGTATTGACAATAATTACGGCACAGGCAAAGAAAGATTTGAAAAGATATATGACATTCTTCTTTCAGATCTCAGAGCAGAGCTTCCTGATATGAAAATTATGATTATGGAACCTTTCGTTCTTGAGGGTACTGCAAGTGTCAACACTCCTGAAAGACCCGACCGCTATGAAGTGTTCAAAAAAGGCGTTGGAGAGATGGCTGAAGTATCAAGAAAGCTTGCAGAAAAATATGACTGCAAATTCATTGAAATTCAGAGCAAACTTGATGAAGTTGCCAAAGTCAAGGGCTCAGCATATCTCAGCGCAGACGGCGTACACCCATCAGATGCGGGTCACGAACTCATTAAAAATGAATGGATAAAAGCATTCAAAGAGCTGGGCTGAAAATGAATACATAACAAAAAGAGTAGTGCATCAATTGATACACTACTCTTTAAATTTTAAGTTATCAGATTTTTGTCAGCACGATTATTCTTGACTGGAGTGCCCACCAGATTTCAAGGTCGAGGCCTACATTCATAAGATATGCACCACTGTAAACGACTTCTTTGCCGTCGTATTCAAACTTATATTTTGCATCTTTATCAAGACCGTTAAGGTTGATATGAATAAAGTTGTCGTTGAAGAATATGTTAGGACCTTTGCAAAGGAAGACAACGCTCTGCTGGTCATCAACATACTGTGTTGCATAGAACTTATCTTTTTCATAGTTTGCAAGACGGTAAAATCTGCCGAACTGCACAGTGTTTCTGATTTCTTTATAAAGAGCGATATACTTCTTGTGAAGGTCAATAACTTCAGGGCTGTATTTTGAAAGGTCACCACCGATTGAAAGTGAGCCCTGCATTGTTACATTAAAACGGAAATCCCAGTCGTTGGGGCGCACATCTCTGCCGGTGTCTGTTACCCAGGCACGCATACACTTGATGGGGTAAAGCAGTGAGAAGCCGTCTTGAATTTCAAGTCTGTCAAGGGGGTCTGTGTTGTCTGATGTCCAGACCATATCAAAGTGTGAAAGTGAGCCGTAATCAACTCTGCCACCGCCTGAAGCACAGCATTCAATCTGCAGGTCGGGGTGCTTTGCCTTGAGCTTGTCGGCTATTTCATACACAGCCTTGATGTGTCTGTACCAGAGTTCCTGAGGATTGTCGAGATTCTGTGCACCGGTTTCTGAATAAGCTCTGTTCATATCCCATTTGATATAGCTGATGTCATACTCGCAAAGCATATCATCCATACTTCTGAATACATGCTCTTTAACATCATCTCTTGTGAGATTGAGCACAAGCTGATGACGTAAAAGTGAAGACTCTCTTGTGTCATAATGATAAGCCCACTCGGGATGAGCGCGATATAAATCGGAGTCGGGATTGACCATTTCAGGCTCAAACCAAAGACCGAATTTCATACCAAGGCTCTTTACTTTATCAATAAGAGGCTTAAGACCGTCGGGGAATTTCTCTTTGTTTACATACCAGTCGCCAAGACCAGCCCAGTCGTCTTTTCTCTGACCAAACCAACCATCGTCCATAACAAAGAGCTCACAGCCGATATCAGCAGCCATTTCTGCAAGCTTCTGCTGACCCTCACAGCTGACGCGGAACCATGTAGCTTCCCAGCTGTTATAGAGTACAGGAAGAGGCTCTTTTGCAAAACGTTTGGGAAGAATATATTCCACAGCAAAGGCATTCATCTGATTGCTCATTTCTGCAAAGCCTTTTGTGTGACCGCAATAAACTGAGGGAGTGATAAACTCTTCGCCGGCGTGGAGTCTGTATGAGAAATCGAAATCGTTGATGCCGATAACTGCTCTTGTGATGCCTGCAAAGTCTCTTGAAATTTCAGTTTTGAAGTTACCGGTCCAACCGAGAGCGCCGAAGAAAACATCGCCGTGCTTTTCGTCAGCATCCTGAGAGAGAATAAATACGGGATTTACAGTGTGGTTACTGCCGCCTTTTCTGCTGTCATAGGTGAGCACACCGTTGTTTACAACAGAAGTCTCTTTTCTGAATTCTGCAACCCAGGCACCGTTGAAGTTAGTGGAAGTATAAGGTCTTCTTGAGGGGAAATTGAATTCGCCTGATGAGATTTTATTGAGAACAACAAGATTATCTGAGTTGTTTTTGATTTTAGCAAATCTTTCGATAATGTCGGTGTCTTCTCTGAGCTTATAGCAAAGAGTAACATCAAGGTTATAGGGCTTGTCTTCAAGAATAACTTCAAGCATAAAGCCGTCATCGGTTTCGCTGACATTGAAATCTTTATATGTCAGCAGTGACTCTCTGCAGCCGTCAGCATATGTAGCCATAAATGCCGGAGGTCTGTAAACAATGCCGCCATAGGGGATATATTCGGTTTTGCTCAGGTCTCTTGCAGAGTGGTTTGAACTGCTTTCGTTGCCCTTATAAACGGGGGCATAATCTTCGATAGCGCATTTATCACCCCAATAAAGATGAGTCAGCACACCTTCTTTATCCACAGCCATAACATAATGGGTATTTTTTGTTTCGAGGATAAATACTCCGTTAGCTTCATAAATCAACATAAAAATTCTCCTTTTCCGACAGCTTTTATTATCAGCTTCCCTTAGTACGCGGGAAAGTGACAACCTGTCGATAATAACGAACCGCCAAAGCAATTCATTTAAATTTAGTATATCAAAGTGTAAGGGAGTTTGTCAACAATCCATTTGTTTTTTTAAAACTAGAATGATGTTATTGTCTGTATATAAAAATTCACATAATTATTGAAATCCATTGCGCTTTTTGATATAATTATGTAGATATTATTTTATAATAAGGAGAATTTCTTATGGACAATTTACAGCAAATTAAAGAACAGATATGTGATGTATGCCATAAAATGTGGCAGCTTGGCTGGGTTGCGGCTAATGACGGTAATGTCAGCGCCAAGCTTCCCGACGGCAGAATTATTGCTACCCCCACAGGTATAAGCAAATCTTTCATCACACCTGACAAACTCGTCATTCTTGATAAAGAAGGTAATATTCTTGAAGCTCAGGAAGGTTATCGCCCGTCAAGCGAAATCAAAATGCATCTTCGTTGTTATGACAAGAGAGAAGATGTATTCAGCGTAATTCATGCACATCCTCCAGGAGCAACAGGCTTTGCAGTAGCTCACAAGGCTATGGATATGTATAATATGATTGAGGACGTTGCAGTTATCGGCAGTGTACCTCTCACACCCTATGGTACACCCTCAACTTCAGAGGTACCCGACTCAATCGAGCCTTATCTTGAAGAGCACGATGTAATGCTTCTTGAAAACCACGGTGCACTCGCTGTGGGAAGTGATGTTATCACAGCATTTTACAGAATGGAAAGTCTTGAGCTCTGGGCTAAAATCACAATCAATGCAGTTATTCTCGGCGGTAGCCACGATATCAGCAGAGATAACATTCAGAAACTCATTGACCTTCGCGGTTATTACAGAGTAACCGGTCGTCATCCCGGCTATAAAGTTTTCAACCCCGAAGATGAAATGCTTCATAAGAAAGACTAAGAGGTGAGACTATGCTTAAAGGAATTTCACCCGTAATTTCTCCCGAGCTTTTAAAGGCTCTTGCTGAAATGGGTCACGGCGATGAACTTGTTATTGCTGACGGAAACTTCCCTTGCCACAGTGTTGGCAAAGACTCAATTGTTATACGTGCTGACGGTCACGGTGTACCCGAAATTTTAGATGCTGTTTTAAATCTCATCCCTCTTGATACATACACAGAAAAGCCCGTAGCACTTATGGAAGTGGTAAAAGGCGATACTTGCGGCACTCCCGAAATATGGAGCACCTACGAGGAAATCCTCAACAAATATGAGCCCGATCACCACGATATAGATTATACCGAGCGCTTTGCTTTTTACGACAGAGCAAAGGGTGCATACCTTATCATCGCAACAGGTGAAAAGGCTATCTATGCAAACATTCTTCTTAAAAAGGGTGTGGTCAAATGAAAACAGTTTTAGCATTTGACTTCGGTGCTTCAACGGGCAGAGCTATCAAGGCAACCTTCAACGGAAAGGAAATTGCCTATGAAGAAATTCACCGCTTTGACAATATCCCTAAAGAGGTTGACGGTCATGTCTGCCACGACGTGGATATGATTTTCGGTGAAATTAAAGCCGCTATTGAAAAAGCCGGCAAAGTTGACTCTATTGCTTTTGATACATGGGGCGTGGACTATGCTCTTCTCGACAAAGACGGCAAGATTATCCACGAGCCTTATCACTATCGCGACGAGCGCACAAAAGATGCTATCGCTAAGGCTTTTGAAAAGATTACCCCTGATGAGCTTTATGGTGAGACCGGCAATCAGATAATGAGCCTCAACACCCTCTTTCAGCTTATCAGCGAGGATAACCTCGGCAAAGCAGACAAGCTTCTGTTTATGCCCGACCTTTTTGCTTATCTTCTCACGGGCAAAAAAGTCTGCGAAATGTCAATCGCATCAACTTCACAGATGCTTGATATGAAAGAAAAGGTATTCAGCAAGAAAATTCTCGATACATTTGGTATTAAGGCAGATTTATTCCCTGAAATCTGTGACAGTGCCACAATCAATGGTGATTATTACGGCACTCCGGTTATCAGTGTTGCGGGTCACGACACACAGTGTGCCGTTGCTGCTATGCCTACTCTCAGCGAAAATGCAGCTTTCCTCTCTTGCGGCACATGGTCACTTATCGGTTGTGAGCTCGACAAACCTGTTATGACATCAGAGAGCAACGCTCTTGAGTTGTCCAATGAAATGGGTGCTAACGGAAAAATCAACTTCCTTAAAAACATCAGCGGTCTGTGGCTGATTCAGGAAACGAGACGTGACCTTGCTAAAACAGACAGAAAGTATTCTTATAACGAGCTCGAAATGATGGCTCGTGAAAGCGAAAAATTCAGAAGCTTCATCGATCCCGATGCTCCCGAACTTTCGGCTCACGGCAATCTGCCTGATAAAATCAAGGCTTATTGTCAGAGCACAGGTCAGCCAGTGCCTGAAACCATCGGTCAGATAGTAAGATGTATTTATGAATCTCTCGCTCTCAAATACAGACTTGCACTCGAACAAATTTCGGAGTGCACCGGCAAGAAGTTTGATGTTCTTCATCTTATGGGTGGCGGAACTAAAGACGGATTTTTATGCGAGCTTGCTTCTCAGAGCTTAGGCATTCCCGTAATTGCAGGGCCTATCGAAGCTACAGCTCTCGGCAATATCGTGTTGCAGCTTATAGCTCTTGGTGAAATCGAAACCATAGCTCAGGGCAGAAAGATTATTGCCGAAACAGAAAAGGTCAAGACCTTTAACGAAATGCACACTCCCGACTGGGACGAAGCTTTCAATAGATTTTGTGAAATTATTAAAAAATAAATATAAAGGAGAAATTAACTATGCTTTATCCTAAAATAGGTATCAGACCCACAATTGACGGCCGTTGGGGCGGCGTAAGAGAAAGCCTCGAAGCTCAGACTATGGGTATGGCTGAAGCTGCTGCAAAGCTTATCAGCGAAAATCTTAAATATCACGACGGTACACCCGTACAGTGCGTAATCTCAGAAACCACTATCGGCGGTGGCGCTGAAGCAGCAAAATGTGAAGATCAGTTCTCAAAAGAAAACGTTGTAGCAACTCTCAGCGTTACTCCCTGCTGGTGCTACGGCTCAGAAACATTTGATATGAATCCCAACACCATCAAAGCTGTCTGGGGCTTCAACGGCACAGAAAGACCCGGCGCAGTTTATCTTGCAGCTGTTATGGCAGCTTACGCTCAGAAAGGTCTTCCCGCATTCTCAATTTACGGCAAAAATGTTCAGGATATCGACGACAGAACTATCCCCGAAGATGTTGCTGAAAAGATTCTTCGTTTTGCAAGAAGTGCTATTGCTGTTGGCTGGATGAAAAACAAGTCATATGTTAACCTCGGCGGCATTTCAATGGGTATTGCAGGCAGCTATTGTGATGCAGCTATGTTCCAGAAATATTTCGGCATCCGTGCTGAATGGGTTGATATGAGTGACATCATCAGAAGAATCACTCTCGAAATCTATGACAAAGACGAATATGAAAAGGCTCTCGCTTGGATCAAGGCTAACTGCAAAGAGGGCTTTGACGTTAACGCAGGCAAGGATCTTCCCGAAATTATCAAGAAATCCAAGGTTGTTCCTGCAGATAAAGACTGGGAATTTATTGCTAAATTCACAATCATCGTAAAGGATATCCTTTATGGTAACAAGAAGCTTGACGATCTTGGCTGGCACGAAGAAGCGCTCGGCAAGAATGCTGTTGCAGGTGGCTTCCAGGGTCAGAGAAACTGGACAGACTGGCTTCCCAATGCAGACTTTACAGAAGCAATTATGGCTTCAACATTTGACTGGAACGGTCCCAAGGCTCCCACACCATTTGCAACTGAAAACGATACTCTCAACGGCGTTGCAATGATGCTCGGCACTCTCGTATCAGGCAGTGCTCCCTGTTTCCACGACGTTCGTACATACTGGAGCCCCGAAGCTTGTGAAAGAGTTACAGGCATCAAACCTGAAGGCAAGGCAAAAGACGGCTTTATCCACCTTATCAACTCAGGTGCAACTGCTCTTGACGGCAGCGGTGCTGCTAAAAATGCAGACGGCGAAGGCTGTATGAAACCCTATTGGGAAATGACAGATGCTGACATCGATGCTTGCCTCAAGGCAACTGACTGGTGTAGAGCTAACTATGAATACTTCAGAGGCGGCGGATTCTCAAGCCACTTCCGCTGCAAGGCTGAAATGCCCGTAACAATGCTCAGAGTCAACATTATCGAAGGCATCGGCCCCGTAATGCAGATTGCTGAGGGTTACACAGCTGACCTTCCAGATGAAGCACACACTCCCATCGATCTCAGAACAGACCGCACATGGCCTACAACCTGGTTCGTACCTAACCTCACAGGTAAGGGCGCATTCAAGGATGTATATTCAGTAATGGCTAACTGGGGAGCTAACCACGGTGTAACGGTTTACGGCCACGTAGGCTCAGACCTCATTACTCTTGCTTCAATGCTTCGCATTCCCGTAAATATGCACAACGTGCCCGAAGAGAAAATCTTCCGTCCTCACTCATGGGCTGCATTCGGCACTGAAGACAGCCAGAGTGCTGATTACAGAGCTTGCCAGACATACGGTCCTATTTACGGCTAAAACAAACAATATCTCCTGTGCTTATAACAGCACAGGAGAACTTTTAAAAGGAGAAAACAAATGGCGGATTCTTTTAAAATAAAACAAGACAGATTTTATCTGAATGATGAGCCTTTCAATATTTATTCAGGTGCAATGCATTATTTCCGCACTTTGCCCGAATATTGGGAAGATAGACTCACAAAACTCAAACTCGCAGGCTTTAACACCGTTGAAACCTATGTTTGTTGGAATCTTCACGAGCCTAAAAAGGGCGTTTTTGATTTCAGCGGTATGCTCGACATTGTCAGATTTCTTCAGACAGCGCAGAAATTAGGCTTATATGCTATTGTACGCCCAGGCCCCTACATCTGTGCCGAGTGGGAATTCGGCGGCTTTCCCGCGTGGCTATTAAAAGATAAAAATATAGAGCTTCGTTGCAATAACGAGTTATATTTAAGCCATGTCAGAGACTATTTTGAAAAGCTTTTTGAAGTGCTCAGACCTCAGCTTATCACCAACGGTGGTAATATCATTGCAATGCAGATTGAAAACGAATACGGCAGTTACGGTAATGACAAGAAATATCTTAAAGCCTTATCTGATATGTATGATGAGCTCGATATTGATGTGCTTAAATTTACTTCCGACGGCACCTGGTGCAATATGCTCTCGGGCGGCACAATAGAAAACATACTGCCTACCCTCAATTTCGGTTCGCGCACAGCTACAGCATTCTCAGCACTTGAGCCCTTCGGCAAAGTGCCTAAGATGTGTATGGAATTCTGGTGCGGTTGGTTTGACCATTTTGGCGAAAAGCACCACAAACGCGGTTCTGACAGTATCACAGCAGAGCTCGAAGAATTTATCAAGCAAGATGCATCATTCAATATGTATATGTTCCTCGGCGGTACAAACTTCGGTTTTAATGCCGGAGCTAATCACCGTGGCAAATATCAGCCCACTGTTACAAGCTATGACTATTGCGCACCCCTGACTGAATGGGGCGATTACACTGAAACATATCATAAAATCCGTGAACTTCTTTGCAAAAAGCAGAACATCCCTATGGGTGAACTTCCACCGTCACCGAAGCTTCAGAATATTGGCAGGGTACCCCTGACACAAAAGGCTGATCTTTTTGATAACCTTGACAACATAGCTCAGAAGCATTATTCTGCCTTGCCTAAACATATGGAAGCCTATGATCAGAGCTACGGTCTGATATATTATGTTACTAAAATCAAGGGTAAATACGATCCGGGCTTTCTCAGTATTGAAAATGTGCACGATTATGCTCACGTTTATTTTGATAAAAAGAAGATTGCTACAATCAACAGAATGAAAGAGAATTCACTGTTTAACAAGCTTATGCTCAAAAAGAAGCTCTTCATCAAAGGTGTAAACGGCGAAAGTGAGCTCGGCATTCTTGTTGAAGCTATGGGCAGAGTTAATTACGGCTTTGATTTATACGACCGCAAGGGAATATCAAAGGTAACTCTTGCTAACCAGGTTGTTATGGATTATGATGTTTACTCAATCCCTCTTGATAATCTTGATAAGCTGAATTTTGAAAACATCACTGATAATTCAACAGTATCAGGCCCGGTATTCCTCAAAGGCGAATTTGATGCCAAAGAGGGTGATTGTTTTGTAAATATGGAAGGCTTCACCAAGGGCTATGTTTTTGTGAACGGTTTCAATCTGGGCAGATATTGGAATATTGGTCCACAAAAGACGCTCTAT
Source organism: Acutalibacteraceae bacterium (assembly GCA_045660525.1). GTDB lineage: Bacteria > Bacillota > Clostridia > Oscillospirales > Acutalibacteraceae > UBA6857. Next base: position 10,965 of record JAZRDY010000183.1, read on the forward strand.
ATCCCCAGTGCAATTTTGAAAGATAAAAATGAAATTATTATCTTTGAAATGGAAAAATGCAAAAAGGCAGAAATTGTTATTAAAGACAAGCATCTTCTCGGATGATATAAAGGCACTCACTTGTAAGTGGGTGCCTTTAGTTGTTATGTAATAGTTTTATTTATATAAAAAAACAGACATTTGTTACAGAATGCCTTAATTTGTGCATTTACATTCTAAAATTCGTATGTTATAATATACTTTAGACAATTATATCATCTCAATAATAAAGGAGATTTAAACTATGGTTACCATTAATGCAATGATGTGCAAAAGTTGCGGATATTGTATTAAATTCTGCCCCAAGCATATTCTTGAAATGGGTAAAGAAAGATCCGACAAAGGCTTTTTCTTTCCGATTAATATTGACAAAGATTCATGCACTTCTTGTGCTATCTGTGCACTGATGTGCCCTGAGGGAGCGATTGAGGTTTCCTCAGATAAGGAATGAGAGAGGGGAGTATAACATATGGAAAAAAGATTTATGAAAGGCTGCGAAGCTATTGCTGAAGCGGCTGTAAGAGGCGGTTGTCGCTTTTTTGCAGGTTATCCCATTACTCCTCAGAATGAAATTCCCGAGTATCTTTCTTGGAGACTTCCTGAAGTTGGCGGTTCTTTTGTTCAGGGTGAAAGCGAAGTAGCATCAATTAATATGGTTTATGGTGCTGCTGCAACAGGCAAACGTGCTCTCACAAGTTCATCAGGCCCCGGCATCAGTCTTAAGGCTGAGGGTATATCATATCTTGCATCAGCTCAGTTGCCTGCGGTTGTTGTTAATATTTCGAGAGGTGGTCCTGGTCTCGGTTCTATTCAACCTGCTCAGTCTGATTATCTTCAGGCTACAAAAGCTCTCGGTCACGGTGGCTTCAGGGCTATGGTGTTTGCTCCTGCTACTTTACAGGAAGCAGTTGACCTCACTTACAATGCATGGGAATATGCTGAAAGATACAGAAACCCTGTTATGATTCTTATGGACGGCTGTCTCGGTGCTATTATGGAAGAAGTTAAGCTTCCCGAAATGAAAGAGTTATCTTCAGAAAATGTAAAAGATTGGTGTCTTGACAGAATCGACGGCAGAACAGAAGATCATATGATTACACCTATTCTTCCCGAACCTCTGCTTGAAAAACTCAATATCGGCAAGGGTATGCAGTACAAGATGTGGGAAAAGCTCGACACTAAGGTTGAAGAGTTTATGCTTGAAGATGCTGAGTATGTAGTTGTAGCTTATGGTATTGCTGCGCGAGTAGCTAAAGAAGCTGTACTCAGACTCAGAGAAGAAGGCTATAAAGTGGGTATGGTACGTCCCGTAACTCTTTATCCGTTCCCTAAGGCAAGTCTCAACAATCTCGATTACACCAAGGTGAAAGGCGTAATTGATATAGAAATGACTATTCCCGCGCAGATGCGTGAAGATATAGAGCTTCAGGTTAAAGAACGCTGTCCTGTATATGAATACGGCAGAAGCGGCGGTATGCTTCTTGATGATGAGGGCGTATATGAAGCTATTGCAAAAATTGTAAAGGGAGGAGAATAATTATGGCAGAGTATAAAAGACCTCAGTCTCTGAAGCCTATGGCGACACCTTATTGTCCCGGTTGTCTTCATGCTCTTGCAACAAGACTCGTGGCAGATGTCATTGATGAGCTTCAGCAGTCACAGAATGCTATCAATGTTGTATCTGTAGGCTGTAGTGCTCTTAACCTTTACACATGGAAAGGCGACGTTATAGGTTCGGCTCACGGCAGAGCTCCCGCTGTTGCAACAGGTATCAAGAGATGTCTTCCTGACAGACTTGTTTTCACATATCAGGGTGACGGCGACCTTGCAGCTATAGGTCTTGCTGAAATTATGTCAGCGGCAAACAGAGGCGAAAACTTTACAGTTATATTTGCAAACAATCAGACTTACGGTATGACCGGCGGTCAGATGGCTCCCACAACTCTTATCGGTCAGAAAACAACCACAACACGTATGGGCAGAGACGCTCTCTCGACAGGTTATCCTATGAAAATGTGTGAGCTTATTTCTGTACTTGAGGCTCCTGTTTTTGTTGCAAGATATGCTTTGAATACTCCTAAGGGCGTTATGGATGCCAAGAGAGGTATTAAAAAAGCTTTTGAGCTTCAGATGGCAGGTAAAGGCTTTACATTTATTGAGCTTCTTACCAACTGTCCCACAAACTGGGGCATGAGTCCTATAGATACTCTTGATTATATGAATACAAATACCACATCTTATTTTAAACCCGGTATTTATAAAGATAAGGAGGGTGAGATGTAATGAAACAGTCTTTTGTATTTTCAGGTTCCGGTGGTCAGGGTATTATGAGTGCAGGTATTACTCTTGCTCAGACTGCTATAGATATGAAAAAACATGCAACTTTCCTTCCTGAATACGGCCCCGAGCAAAGAGGCGGCAGTGCTAAATGTACAGTAATTATCAGTGATGAGGAGATTATTTCTCCGCTTACCAAAAAGTGTGATACTCTTATTGCGATGAATGAGTTGGCTTATGCTAAGTTTATCGGTGACGTTAAACAGGGCGGTACGGTGGTAGTAAACTCAAGCCGTGTCAAGACTGTTGCAAGAGATGATGTAAAAACAATTTCTGTGCCCGTTGATGATGTTGCACTTGAGCTTGGTAATGTAAAGGTTGCCAATACTGTTCTTATCGGTGTTCTTATCGGTGCAACAGGAATCGTAAGCAAAGAAACAATAATCGACTCTTTGAGCAAAAAATTCAAAGAAAAAAGTCCGAAAATAATGGAGCTTAATATTGCCGCACTTGAAAAAGGCATTGAATTAGGTTCAAAGGCGTAAACTTATAAAAAACTATAACCGTTGTTAGTGATGCATGCGAATATGTTTGCCGAGTCCACATACAGTTTACAAAATATGACACAATAATCAGTTTGAGGAGTCCGATATGCATAAGCATTTTCGGACTCTTTTCTGTTTTATTTTCATTAAATAAGTTTTACGGAAGAGATTGTATTTAATTCATATCAAAAAAATCAAGAATTATATGTAATTTCGTCAAAATAGTCAAGGATTATACGAAAAATTTGATGTATTATTGAATACGCATATTGTATTTCAAATTTAACTTTATAAAAAAGGAGCTGTAACAATGGCACATTTTATTTATTCTGCATTTTG
>JAZRDY010000184.1:0-9237 GCA_045660525.1 Acutalibacteraceae bacterium
CCTTGGCTTCATCAAACGATATGGCTAACAGAGTGCAGAAGTTCGTTGACTGCAGAAGCAAGGATATCGACCGCAGAGAGCTTTTCATCGTGGAAGGTGACTCAGCTCTTGGTGCTTGTAAGCAGGCCCGTGACTCAGAATTCCAGGCTGTAATTCCCGTAAGAGGTAAGATTCTCAACTGCCTTAAATCTGAATACGAAAAGATTTTCAAGAGCGAAATCATTACCGATCTTTTAAAGGTACTCGGCTGTGGTGTTGAGGTGCACGCCAAGGGTATGAAGAATATGTCAACCTTCAGTATGGATAATCTTCGTTGGAGCAAGATTATCATCTGTACCGACGCCGACGTTGACGGTTATCAGATCCGTACTCTTATACTCACAATGATTTACCGTCTTGTGCCCACGCTTATCAGAGAAGGCAAGGTTTATATTGCCGAGTCACCTCTTTATGAAATCACAAGCGGCAACGAAACGTGGTTCGCATACACAGAAAAAGAAAAAGCCGATGCACTTGAAGCTATTGGCAATAAGAAATACACTATTCAGCGCTCAAAGGGTCTTGGTGAAAACGAAGCGGATATGATGAATTTAACAACCATGAATCCTGCTACTCGTAGACTTATCAAAATAGACCCTGCTGAAGCTAATCTCATGGCTGAAAAATTTGAGCTTTTTGAAGGTAATAATCTTACCGGTAGAAAAGAGTTTATCGAAAAATACGGACATATGTACATTGATATGACTGATGTAAGCTAAGGAAGGAGGAAAACATTTATGGCAAGAAAGAAAAAATCAGACAATAAAGCTACGGATAGAAATTTGCTTGAAAATACTCATATTGCTAATGCTGGTGAAATAATTGACCAGCAGATTACAGACACACTTGAAATAAATTTTATGCCTTATGCTATGAGCGTTATCCTTTCCCGTGCTATTCCTGAAATCGATGGTTTCAAGCCCTCACACAGAAAGCTCCTTTACACTATGTATAAGATGGGACTTCTCACAGGCGGTAGAACAAAGTCAGCTAACATTGTCGGTCAGACAATGCGACTTAACCCTCACGGCGATGCGGCAATTTATGAGACAATGGTTCGTCTTTCAAGAGGTAATGAAGCACTTCTCAATCCCTTTGTTGACTCAAAGGGTAACTTCGGTAAGGCTTATTCAAGAGATATGCACTACGCTGCTGCACGTTATACAGAAGCGAAGCTTGACGGTATCTGTAACGAGCTTTTCAGAGACATCGACAAGAACACAACTGATTTCGTAGATAACTACGACAGCACAATGAAAGAGCCGTCACTTCTGCCGGTAACTTTCCCGTCTATTCTGGCAAATGTTAATCTTGGTATTGCCGTAGGTATGGCAAGTAGCATCTGCTCATTCAATCTTAAAGAGCTTTGTGAAACAACAATTGAGCTCATCAAAAATCAGGATCACGACTGTCTTACAACTATGCCTGCTCCCGATTTTATCGGTGGTGGTCAGATTCTCTATGACAGAGATGCTATGGCTGAGGTTTACCGCACAGGTCGTGGTAATATCAAAGTTCGTGCTAAGTACGAGTACGATAAGGAATTCAACTGCATTGATATCAAGCAGATTCCGCCCACAACAACTGCGGAAGCTATCATTGATAAGATTATCGAAAAGGTAAAAGGAGGCTCAATCAAAGAAATCACTGACATCCGAGACGAAACCGATAAATCAGGTCTTAAGATTACAATTGACCTTAAGCGCGGTACCGATGCTGATAAACTTATGCAGAAGCTTTATAAAATGACACCACTTGAAGATTCATTCTCATGTAACTTCAATGTGCTAATTGACGGTTATCCCAAAGTACTCGGTGTACGCGACCTTCTTATTGAGTGGATTCGTTTCAGAGGCAAGTGCGTATTCAGAAGAGTTTCATTTGAGCTTAAAAAAGCTCAGGACAGATTACATCTTCTCAAAGGTCTTGAAAAGATTTTGCTTGATATTGATAAGGCTATCAAAATCATCCGCGAAACTGATGAAGAAAGCGAAGTTATCCCTAACCTTATGATCGGTTTCGGCATTGATGAAGTTCAGGCTGAATATGTGGCTGAAATCAAACTGCGTCACCTTAACAGAGAATATATCGTTAAGCGATTGAAGGACATCGAAAATCTCGAAGCAACTATCAAGGATATGCAGGATATTCTTTCTTCAAAGACAAGAGTGAGAAAGATTATCATCGGTGAGCTTCAGGATGTTATCAAAAAGTACGGTAAAGACAGAATTAGCGAAATTGTTGATGTGACGGGTGTTGAAGCTGAAGATGTAACAGAAGAAATCCCCGATTATGCCGTAAATCTCTTCTTCACCAAAGAAGGTTATTTCAAGAAAATCACTCCGCTTTCACTTCGTATGGGCGGTGACCATAAGCTTAAGGATGGCGACGAAATAGTACAGAGCTTTGAAACCACAAATAACAACGACCTTCTGTTCTTTACAGATAAGTGTCAGGTTTATAAGGCAAAAGCCAACGACTTCGCAGATTCAAAAGCGAGCGTACTCGGTGAGTATATACCCTCTAAACTTGAAATGGAAGAGGGAGAAAATGCAATCTTCATGGTTGTGACAAATGACTATCAGGGTTATATGTTATTTATGTTTGATAACGGCAAGGCTGCTAAGGTTAATCTCAACTCCTATGCAACCAAAACCAACCGTAAAAAGCTTATTAAAGCTTATAGTGATAAATCACCTCTTAAAGGTATTATGTATCTTAAAGAGGATAAGAATATTGTTATCGAGACAACAGGTGGCAGATGTCTTCTTCTTGATACTGCTCAGGTGTCAGCCAAGGCTATGAAAGACACTCAGGGTGTTGCTTGCGTAACTGTAAAGAAAAACCAGAAGATTTCAGTTGTTCGCGACTTCGTTGAAGGAGAGTTCGTCAAGGCTTCCCGCTATAAAGCTAAAAATCTGCCGTCAGCAGGTGCTGTACTTTCCAACGAAGATATAATGAAGAAAAACAATATGACCTTTGAGGGCTTCTAATCTTAGTACCCTGCCGAATTAAGTATGACCCTATGTTATATTTAGTTCGGCTTTTTCATAAAATGTCCATGGGTGATTTTATGAAAAAAGGTATATTTTTATCTTTCAATTTCAAAAGCTTTTTAAGTCTGACTCTTGTGTTTATAATTGTGTTTTTTCTTGTGCTTTCGCTTAATATGGCATCTGTTACAACTACTTCTGTTTTAGTTGATGCGGGTGAAGTCATAATTGTTGATGCGGGTCACGGTGGCGAAGACGGTGGCACGCAGTCCTCGGCAGGGGTACTTGAAAAAGACATAAATCTTAGCATATCTCTTAAGCTCGGCAATTTGCTGAGACTAATGGGGTATACTGTCGTATACACAAGGTCTGATGATACGTTACACTATGGCAGTGATGCTGTAAAACAGCGACAGAAAAAAGTCAGTGATATTCACCATCGCATGAAAATAATAGAAACATATCCTGAGTCGATTTTTCTGAGCATTCATCAGAATCATTTCAGTGAAAGTAAATATTACGGTGCTCAGGTTTTCTATTCAAAAAATAATACTTACAGCAAGACTATAGCCGAAAGTATTCAGACAAATATCAGAAACCTGACTCAGCCTGAAAACGAAAGACAAGTAAAACAATCAGGCACGGATATATATCTTTTATATAATGCTATATCGCCTGCAGTTATGGTTGAGTGCGGTTTTCTTTCAAATGCAGGTGAAGCATTGAGACTCAGTGACAGTGATTATCAGAAAAAAATCTCCCTTGCCATTGCGGCAGGACTCGAAGAATTACATTCGTCAACCTAAAGAAATGAGGAATATTAATGGCAAAATCAAAAACAGTATATGTTTGCAGTAACTGCGCCTACGAAGCTCCGAAATGGCTCGGAAAATGCCCTGAATGCGGTGAATGGGCAACTCTTGAGGAAGAAGTAAGGGTTACCGAAACTGCATCAAAAAACAGACTTGCGCCCACTAAAAATGTTGCAAGTGTTAAAGCTATGCCCTTAAGAGAGATACAGCCTGATAATGAACTCAGATATAAAACAGGCATGAGTGAGCTTGACAGAGTTCTCGGTGGTGGTATTGTTAAAGGCTCACTTGTGCTTTTAAGCGGTGACCCCGGTATCGGTAAGTCAACTATACTGCTTCAGATTTGTCAGCGCCTGGGCAAAAAGCTGAAAATTCTTTATGTGTCAGGTGAGGAGTCTTATTCGCAGATTAAGCTTCGTGCAGACAGACTCAAGGTTAAAACTGACAATCTTTTCATCCTTTGTGAAACCGATGCTCAGGCTGTCTGCGAGCACATTCAGGCAACAACTCCTGATCTTGTTATAATCGACTCAATTCAGACTATGAATTTCACCGAGCTTAATTCTTCACCCGGATGTGTTACCCAGGTGCGCGAATGCTCAAACCTCTTTATGCGTACCGCTAAGAGTCTCTCAATTCCTATAATTATGGTCGGTCACGTCAACAAAGACGGTAATATCGCAGGACCTAAGGTGCTTGAACATATTGTTGATGCCGTGCTTTATTTTGAGGGAGAAAGAAATCTTTCATTCAGAATCTTACGTGCAGTTAAAAACCGTTTCGGCTCAACAAATGAAATTGGTGTATTTGAAATGTATGATAGCGGTCTTAAAGAGGTGGAAAACCCGTCTGAAATGCTTATTTCAGGCAGACCTAAGAATACTCCCGGATCTTGCGTGGCTTGTGTTATGGAAGGTTCGAGACCGCTGCTTGCTGAAATTCAGGGACTAGTAACGTCAACGGGGTTTGGTAATCCTCGCAGAATCAGCAATGGTTTTGATTTTAACAGACTCGCAATGCTTATTGCCGTACTCGAGAAAAGGGGTGGATACTTCTTCGGCGGCATGGATGCTTATATCAATATTGTTGGTGGTATGAAGCTTGAAGAGCCTGCCCTTGATCTGACTATTGTTATGGCGCTTGTTTCGTCTCTTAAAGACTATGCATTGCGTGATGATGTTCTCGCTTTCGGTGAAATAGGACTCGCAGGTGAAATCAGAGGCGTATCCCACTGCGAACAGCGCATCAAAGAAGCTGCAAGACTCGGCTTTTCAAGATGCATTATTCCTAAAAGCAACCTCAAAAACCTTTCAGCTTCAATCAAAAAAGATATTGAAATTGTTGGCGTAAAAACTATCCGCGAAGCTTTTGAGGCAATAATTTTATGATGAAATTTGTTTGTAATCCAAATCTGCCGTTGAATAAAGTGAAAACGGTTATATGCGGTGTGCTTTGTGATGAATTAAATTGTTATCTCGATTCTTGTTCAATCGAAAGAATTGTCATTGAGGCTAATGAACATATTGGTTATGCTGTAAAATATCACGCAGATATGGCTGCAATACACTTAGGTGAGGAAAAAATTTTATTAGACAGCAATCAACAAAAGCTCGGTTGTATACTCAAAGAAAAAGGTTTTTCAGTTCACTTTACAGCAAAACAAGTTAAAGGGGAGTACCCGAATGATATTGCGCTGAATTTTGCTGTTTTCGGTAAAAATTTCCTTGGAAAAGTTGCTTGTGCTGATGAATCCTTGATGAAGCTGACGCAAAGTTATAATAGAATATGTGTTAAACAAGGCTATGCCAAGTGTTCTTGTCTTGTTGTCAGCGACAATGCGATTATCACTGATGATGAGTCGATTTATAACGCACTTGTAAATAATGGAGTTGATGCGCTTTTGATAAGCAAAGGTGATGTTCATCTTGAGGGCCACGATTATGGCTTTATAGGTGGTGCATCGTGTAAGATTTCTGCTGATGAAGTGTTGTTCTTCGGAGATATTACTAAACATCGCGATTATAAAATAATAGCTGACTTTATAGAGAAGTACGGATGCAAAATTATTTCATTGGATTTTCCTTTGTCTGACTTCGGAGGTATTATTCCGATCATTGAGGAAGTCTGATATAAAAATAAGAGGTGGCTCCACAGCCGAATGAAATTCGGCACACGGACGCAACGCGTCCGTGCAAATCGCTTTGCGATTTAGTGGAGCCACCGTGCTATAATTCAGCACAAACTAAAATGCCCACCGATTAATTCGGTGGGCTGAAATTTTATTTAAGATTATACTTCTCGAGATAGTCGTTAATCTTCTGGATAGGATTAAGGAAAGGACTAACTGATCTATCGTGATTAAGTGTATCGATGATAAGGGCCACATATTTTGACATATCAACTGAATAGTACCAATCTCTTGTGAGAAGTTCAGGTGTCTGATAAATAACGTTTGTTGTGAAAATCTTATCGAAGAGGCCTTCTTCATAAGCCTTGTCAAAACGTTCAAGACCTGATGTGAAAAGACCGAATGATGAGAATACGAAAATTCTCTTTGCTTTAAGTGCTTTGAGCTGCTTGCAAACATCGATCATTGAGTCGCCGCTTGAAATCATATCGTCAACGACGATAACATCTTTGCCTTCAACGTTGTCACCGAGGAATTCGTGTGAAACGATGGGGTTTCTGCCGTCAATAACAGTTGCATAGTCTCTTCTCTTAGAGAACATACCAAGTTCAACACCGAGAACCTGAGCATAGTATACACATCTGCCCATAGCGCCTTCGTCAGGAGCTATCATCATTGTATTTTCAGGGGAGAATTTAATGTTGTTGTTAAGACTCTTAGCAATAGCCTTGATCATCTGATATGTGGGTGCTACACTTTCAAAGCCGATTCTGATTGAGTTCTGAACTCTAGGGTCGTGAGCATCGATAGTGATGATGTTGCTGACACCCATATTTTCGAGCTCCTGAAGTGCGAGAGCGCAGTCAAGTGATTCTCTTGCTGTTCTTCTGTGCTGTCTGCCTTCATAAAGCATAGGCATTACAACTGTGATACGCTTTGCTTTGCCTGCACAAGCTGAGATAACTCTCTTAAGATCAGCAAAATGATCGTCGGGACTCATAGGCACCTGAAGAGGTTCACCGTTAGCATCTTTGAGATTGTACATCTTATAGGTTACATTGTAATTGAAGCAGTCTGAGATAATGAAAAGGTCATAACCTCTGATTGATTCTGTGATTACAGCTTTACCTTCGCCTGTTGCGAAGCGAGGAAAGTTAGCCTTGATGATGTATGAGTCTCTGTGATAACCCTTGAGGTGAAGGTTAGTGTCGGATGCATTCTGGAACTGTGAACGGCATTCAAGGATCTGATCGCTTACTCTTTTAGCAAGATCTTCGCAACCTTTCATAGCGATGATGCCGAGGCGTCCCTGAGGAATTGTGTCAAGATACTCTGTTAATGAAACGGACATAAATAATGTACCCCCTGATTTTTTACTTCTTGGTATTATTATTTCATAACACTTATATTTTACAGTATTCTACAAAGTTTTCAAGTCATTTGTGCTAAATATAGCCATAGAATTATGAGAAACATTTCGGGCATATTTTGTGCACTTTTACAAAAAGCATTCTAAATATAGCAGTTGTCAACAGTTATCACAAGACAATAGCTTGAATTTATCGCACGTACTTTGTCGGAAATTACCTCTTTAAGCTCATTGTTGCTAAGCTTGTATCGGTGTGGAATTACCACATCAAAAATAAGATTTGTGTGTGTCGGGCCCTCAACGACGCGGAAATCGTGTATATCAAGATGATCGTCAATTTCTTTAACGGTTTTATGTATAAGTTGAAAATGTTTTTCTACTGTTTCATCGTTTGTAACGATAGGATCCATATGAATTACAAGCTCCACGCCGAATTTTTCCATAACCTTTTTTTCAATGGTATCAATTGTGTCGTGAGCTTTAAGCATATCGCCGTCGGCAGCAATTTCGGTATGTATACTTGCAAAGATTCTTGTTTCACCGTAGGAGTGAATTACAAGGTCGTGTATACCTAAAATCTCTTCATGAGACATAATGAATCCCACAAGCTCATCAACAAGCTCTTTTGAGGGCGGTCTGCCGAGTATAATACCAATTGACTCTTTGAGTATGCCGAAACCTGCATAAAGAATAAACAGCGAAACCACAATGCCCATATATCCGTCGATAGGTATATCGGTAAAAAGTGAAATAATAAGTGAAACGAGCGTGACACTTGTTGCAGTAATATCACCGATACTGTCGGTGAAAACAGCCTGCATTGCAGTTGAATCAATCTTTTTTCCTAGGTATCTGTTGAACATAGCCAACCAAAGTTTACCACCTATCGAAAGTATAAGCACGATTGCGGCAGGTACTGAAAAAATAACAGCTTCAGGATTTTTAATTTTTTCGATGGAAGATTTTATGAGCTCATAGCCCATAAGCTCAACAATGAAACCGACAATTAAAGCGGCGACATATTCAATTCTGCCGTGACCAAACGGATGCTCTTTATCCGGCTTCATATTAGCCATTTTAAAGCTGATAAGTGTAATGATGCAAGACACACTGTCGCTGAAATTGTTGATAGCATCAGCCGTTATTGCAATACTGTGTGTTATGGTACCGATGAGATATTTAGCGGCAGCAAGAATTATATTGATAATTATTCCTGTTACACTGCCAAGGTAGCCGTATTTTTCACGTACAGCAGGATTTTTTGTGTTACTGTAATCCTTTATGAACAGTTTAACTAAAAGGTTAGACAAGGTTTTTCAACTCCGATTATTTATTTACAATGTGCACATCAAGCTGATTGAAAGGAATGCAGATGTCGTTTTTGTCAAGGGCGATTTTAACTTCTTCCTGCATTGCAAAGTATACATCCCAATACTTGTCAACAGCGCACCATACTCTTGCTGTGAGGTTGATGGAGCTTGCTTCGTGGGAACTTACATAAACAGCGGGTAAAGGATCTTTAAGAATGTTTTCATTAGCCAATGCAACCTGAGTGATAACTGATTTAGCTTTTTCAATGTTATCGCTATAGCTTATTGAGAAATTGAAATCAACACGTCTCTTGTTTTCAGCAGAGTAGTTGATTATGTGGTTTGTTGTGATGTGTGAGTTAGGAATAACGATGCGCTTATTGTCGGGCGTAATGATTACAGTATTCATAAATCTGATATCTGCGACTGAACCTGATACACCGTTAAGCTCAACAAAGTCACCTGTTTTAAACGGGTGATTCATAAGAATCTGAATACCGCTTGCAAACTGAGCAACTGTTGACTGAAGACCGAGACCGGCTGTTACACCGGCAGCACCGGCAGCGGCAATAAGAGAGCTGACATT
>JAZRDY010000185.1:0-16148 GCA_045660525.1 Acutalibacteraceae bacterium
CCCTTCGTGTCAACACTTTAAAGCGACAAAATCAACAAATTTCTAACTTAATGTCATAAAAGCTCTTTTATAAGTTTTTTAACGAAAAAAGTCGCAAAGTTATAAATAAAAATTTCGCTTAACATATTGTTTACAAAATCAGCTTGTGATATAATATATATTGAATTACTCTTCGAAAGGATGAAGAACAATGAACTACAAAGAAAAATATCAGCAGTGGCTCAGTTTTGATGAAGATACCAAGGCAGAACTCGAAGCTATCACTGATGAAAAAGAAATAGAGGACAGATTTTATAAAGACCTTGCTTTCGGTACAGGCGGTCTTCGCGGTATTATGGGTGCAGGCTCAAACCGTATGAACAAATACACTGTCGGCAAGGCTACCTACGGTCTTTCAAAATATATCAAAGCTAAAAACGACGGCGAACTCAGTGTTGTACTCGCCTATGACTCAAGAAATAACTCAGCTTACTTTGCTAAGGTTGCAGCTGATATCTTTTCAGGTCAGGGCTTCAAGGTTTATCTCTTTGAGTTCCTTGTACCCGTGCCCGTGCTCTCATTTGCAACAGCACACCTTGGCTGTACTGCAGGCGTAATGCTCACAGCATCACACAACCCCAAGGAATATAACGGCTATAAGGTTTACGACAGCAAAGGCTGTCAGTTCTGCACAGAAGACGCAAAGGGTGCAATCGAGTGCATCAACGCTATCGAAGACTACACTTCAATCCCCTTTGAAGGCAAGGCTGAAAACATCACAATGGTAGGTGAAGACGTACTTTCAGCTTTCCTCTCTAAAGTTAAAGAGCAGAGCGTTTATGAAGAGCCCTCAGAGCTTAAGATCGTTTACACTCCCCTTCACGGCACCGGCAACATTCCCGTAAGAAGAATGCTCGAGGGTATGAATGTAACTGTTGTCAAAGAGCAGGAAATGCCTGACGGCAACTTCTCAACTGTAAGAAGTCCCAACCCCGAGGAAAAGGACGCTCTTACCATCGCAATCGAAAAAGCTAAAGAAATCGGCGCTGACCTTGTACTCGGTACCGACCCCGACTGCGACAGAGTAGGTATTGCAGTTAAGAGCGGTGACGAATATGTTCTCTTCACCGGTAATCAGACAGGTGCACTTCTTGTTAAGTTTGTTCTTGAAATGAAGAAAGCAAAGCTCTCTTCCAAGAGCACTCTCGTTAAGACAATCGTAACCTCAGAGCTTGGTGCCGACATCGGCAGAAGCTACGGTCTTCAGTGTGAAGAAACCCTCACAGGTTTCAAATATATCGGCGATAAAATCAACAAATATGAAGCAAGCGGCGAACAGGAATTCATCATCGGTTATGAAGAGTCCTACGGCTATCTTGTCGGTACTCACGCAAGAGATAAGGATGCTGTTGTATCTTCAATGCTCATCTGTCAGATGGCTGCATATTATCACAATCAGGGCAAGACCCTTGTAGATGCTCTCGAAGATATCTATGCTGAATACGGCTATTATCTTGATCACCTTGATTCATTCGTGCTCAAAGGTAAAGACGGCGCTGAAAAGATTGCAGATCTTATGGTTTACTTCAGAGATAAGGGCCTCGACCTCTTTGACGGACTCAAGGAAGTTATCGACTACAGCAAGGGCATCGCAGATCTTCCCTTAGAAAACGTGCTCAGATTTATCTGGGAAAACGGCTCCTGGATGGCAGTAAGACCCTCAGGTACCGAGCCTAAGATTAAGGTTTATTACAGCATTCAGGCAGAAACAAGAGAGCTTGCTAAAGCTAAGCTCTCAGAGTACAAGAAGACAATCGACAATATTATTAAATAAGAGGTCTGTTATGACAATACAGAATTACGTTGAAAATATACTCCAACCAAAGCTTCAAGGCGACGGCGGTTGGGTTGAATACGTCGGTCTTGAGGGTGAGAAACTCACCCTCATTTTCCGTGGTGAATGTTCAAAATGTCTGATTCTTCATCGCTGCACCGAGTGGATTGAAGAACAGATTAAGCTCGATTTAAAAAAGAATGTCAAGGTTGACGCTATACGCAAAAAGCCTTACTTCCAAGATACATAAGGGGGATTAAACTATGGCACATATTAAAGTTGTCCGCCGCTCAATGCGCCCTGAAGAATGGACTGATTTGCGCTTTGGCTGGCTTAAAAGACATATTTATTCCTCTAAATGGGAAATCAATAACTTAATGATTAGAGATGCCCGTCAGACAAGTGAAATGAACTTCGAGTATTACTCCGAAGATTACAGACCTCTTAATAAGGGCGATATGTATTTCACACCTGACGGCACTGCATTTATAAAAGCAGATGTGACTCTGCCCGAGCAGCTTAAGGGTAAAGAGTTATGGTTCAGCCTTAAAACAGCAGCAGAAATCTGCGTTAAAGTAAACGGCAAATATGTTGGCGGTGTTGACCCCAACAGAGAGAGAATGTTACTTTCCCCCTACATAAATGAAAACGAAGTGCTTCACTTTGAAATGATGGGCTATAACCGCTCAAAACCCGACGATGAAAGAAACCCCGAATCTCTTTCCGTTCGCGGTTGCCGTCAGATTTTTGAGGGTGCATATATCTGCACTGTCAATCATCAAGTGCAGGATTTAGTATGGGACTTTGAGCTTCTTTTAGATATTGCCAAGAGCGAACTTTTCAATGAGGATTACAGAGCTTTCCTTAATAAAGAGCTTTGCAATGCAATGAATCTTATTGATTTTGACTCTGACGAACTCACAGGCGTAGCCGAAGCTAAAAAATACGTTGACGAAGTTATCTATGCCAACGATAACTACAAAGGCAGCGGTGATGTGGCGCTTATTGCCCACTCCCACCTTGACGTGGCATATTATTGGAGAAGAATCCACGCTGTGCAGAAAAATCTTCGCACCGTGCTTATTCAGCTTCGTCTTATGGATAAATATCCCGACTTCAAATACACTCACACTCAGCCTTATGTTTATGAGACTTTGGAGAAATACTATCCCGAAGTTTTTGAAGAGTTGAAAGAAAAGGTTGCTAATGGCCAGTTTGAACCCGTTGGTGCTATGTATGTTGAGCCCGACTGTAATGTACCCTCGGCTGAATCACTTATCCGTCAGTGTCTTTACGGTCAGCAGACCTATAAGAGAATGTTTGGCAAAACTGTCAACAATGCCTGGCTCCCCGATGTTTTCGGCAACTCCTGGATATTACCGCAGATTCTCAAAAAAAGCGGTGTTGACTACTTTGTTTCAAACAAGATGTCAACCTGGAATGATACTAACAGATTCCCTCACAACAATTTCAAGTGGAAAGGTATCGACGGCAGTGAGGTTCTTGCCTGCGTACCCCCTACTCACTTTATCACCTGGAATATGCCCTCACAGATTCAGGAAAACTGGGAAGCTTATATCGACAAAGACTCAGGCGGTCAGACTCTTAATATGTTTGGCTATGGCGACGGCGGTAGCGGCTGTACAGAAGAAATGATTGAGCTTATGCACCGTTTTGACAAGCTCTCAATTATGCCCAAATGTCAGCACGTAAGAGGCGATGAATTCCTTGAGAAAAACCTCAAAGATAACGACAGTCTCGAAACCTGGGACGGTGAGCTCTATCTCGAGATGCACCGAGGAACTTTCACCACAAAGAGTGTGCTTAAAAGATATAACAGATCCCTCGAGTTCAAGTTCAGAACTGCTGAAATCCTCAGCATTATGCGCGACGATATTGACACTGATAAGATAAGAGACCTTTATAAAAAGTTCCTCATCAATCAGTTCCACGACATTATCCCCGGCTCACATATTCATCCCGTTTATGAAGATGCTATGGAGGATTATCTCGAAATTGACAAGACTCTTGACGAAATCATCGGCACGGGCAGTAAGTATTTCAATACCCTCAACATAAAGCGCAATGCTCTGACATTTGTCCCTAACAAAAAGGGCACATCAAGCCGTTACGGTGAAAAGGGCAACTGGCTCATTCCTGCTATTCCCGCTATGTCATCAGCTACTCTTCGTGCTACCAAGTACTCTGCCGAGTGGATAAACATCGGCGATACAATTGAGACTCCCTACTACTCAGTGAATTTCCGTGATGACGGCTCAATCGAAAGCCTTTATGACAAAGAACTTAACCGTGAGTGGGTCAAGGGTGACTTTAACAAGCTTAAGATCTATACAGACAACCCCGGCAACTATGACGCCTGGGATATACTCCCCAACTATAAAGACAAGCAGATTGAAGTAAAGGTTAAGTCTCCTTTACACCTTATCGAAAAAGACGGCGAGTGTGCAACTTTTGAAGTTGTGCTTGCAACCGAAAAATCTCAGTGGAAGATGCTCATACGTCTTTTCAGAAGAAGTCGCGGCATCGAAGTCGAAAACGTTGTTGATTGGCACGAAAAGCACAAGCTTGCAAAGGCTCAGTTCTCTTGTAATGTGCTCACAAGAAAGGCTGTCTGTGATGTCAGCGCAGGTTATATAGAGCGAGAAACTCATCGCAACACCACCTGGCAACAGGCACGTTTTGAGTGCTGTCACCACAAGTGGTGTGACCTTAGTGAAACCGGCGGCGGTATCGCTGTTATCAATGATGGCAAGTACGGCGCGTCCTTTGAAGAAAACACTATCGGTCTGTCTCTGCTTCGTGCAACAATCAGACCTGATGTAACATCTGATATGGGTATGCACAATTTCTGTTATATGATTATGCCTCATAGCGGAGATGCTGTTTCGGCTAAAATAAATGATATAGCTTTCCAATACAATGTGCCTCTTATCAAGAGTGACTGTGTGTGGACTCTGCCTACTTTTGAGCCTCTTTATCTTCAGGCGGCTAAAAAGAGCGAAGACAGTGCTATGACAGTTATCAGACTCAGCGAGCAAAACGGTGCAAGAGGAAAAATCAAGCTTAACAAACCCGTTAAAATACTCAATATGCTTGAAGAGGTTATCGGAGAAACCGATACTATTGAATATTCTCCCTTTGAGATTATAACCATCGGTATGTGATAATTTAAGATTCAGTGTAAAATAAGAGTTCTTAAAAAACATCTACATAATTAAAGAAATATTCATAACTCAGTTGACAAATAAATCCTTTAGGTATATAATTTCATTACAAATTATTAAAGAAACGGAGGAACTTTCAAATGAAAAAGATCTTAGCTTTACTCGTTGCAGTTGTTATGGTATTTTCAATCGCTGTAATCCCCGCTTCAGCTGTTCTTTCAGAATCAGCTCAGGTTGTAGTTGATAACTTCAACGCTGGCGACTACTTCGCTGCTATTGAAAACACATTCGTTCTTATCAACGAATTCATCGATGAAATCCACGCTCTTGTTGGTAACATCATGGCTGTTCTCGGTAAGGAATGCGCATTCTGTAACGAACTTCACGTTGCAGTAGAAGCAGCTCCTGCTGTTTAATCAAAAAAATCAAGAGTCCGCTAAGCGGGCTCTTATTTTTTTTGCTGTTTTTCTGCATATCAAAAAGCGAACAGATTAATCTGTTCGCTTTTAGTTTTTATTTAAGGTTTTTCATAAATTCAACATAGAAGTCAATCGACTTAAGGAATACATCAATGGGAAGTCTTTCATTTGCATTATGTACTGATTTGAAAAGCTCGTCATCAATTCTGAAGCCGCCGAAACGGTAAACCTCCTTGCAGACATTTCTGAAATGTCTTGCATCAGTTGCCGCGTTAAGAATAAAGGGAGCCACACCAACATCGGGAAAGACCTTATTGATTGTTGATTTGATATATTCAAAAGATTTTGTTGTGTGATCTGAAATAGGAGCAGGAATCGAAATATTTTCAGCGGTTACCTCAAACTCATCACCAACAACACTCTTGATATGATCAAGCACAGCTTCAAGTGTGTCGTGAGGGGCAATGCGAAGTCTGTATGTTGCAACTGCAGTATCAGCAGGAAGATTGCCCTTGTTGGGGATATCAACACCGATAAGATTGATAGTTGTTCTTATCATTGCAGCTGCATCTTCAATACCCTCCATAACCTTTTTGATTACAGGCTTGAGAACTGACACCTTGTCAAAAACAAGGTTAAGAGGCTTGTCTGCATAAGGTGCAAAAGCTTTAAGCATACCCTCAACCGCCGGAGTAAACTGAGCAGGCATAGGAGTCTTGTCAAGTTTAGCCATAGCTCTGAGCATTTTTACAGGCACGGGAACTTTACCTGTTGACTTAGCTGCGTGAGCAATTGTTTCACCCTTAAGAGTAATCTTAACCGTTGCCCAACCCTTTTCAGATACAGCAACCATAGCAAAGGGATTTTTGATATTCATGGGAAGCTGAGTCATAATAGCACCGCCCTCATCAAGTACAAACCAGGGCTTTATGTTATTTTTTGTGAACCACTCAGCAATTTTTATCATAGTATCGCCTGCAACTTCTTCGTTGTTGCCTGCTGCAAAATAGATATCTCTTTCAGGTGTAAAACCGTCAACAATAAGCTTTTCCATGCCTTCAAGTATACCCGTGAAAATGCACTTGTTGTCAATAGTACCTCTGCCCCATACCATACCGTCGTGTATTTCAGCGGCAAAAGCAGGATGCTCCCAGTTCTGGTCTTTATCTGAAACAACGTCATAGTGAGCCATAAGAACAACCGGTTGCAAAGAGCTGTTTTTACCTTTCCAACGAATGAGGATACCGTATTCATTGATAAGCTGCGCTTCAACTACTGCAAAAACTTCAGGGTATATATCCTTAAGCATAGGCAAAAAAGAATCAAATTCTGCTCTGTCTATATTTCCG
This sequence comes from Acutalibacteraceae bacterium, assembly GCA_045660525.1. Taxonomy (GTDB): domain Bacteria; phylum Bacillota; class Clostridia; order Oscillospirales; family Acutalibacteraceae; genus UBA6857. The sequence goes on from JAZRDY010000185.1 coordinate 6,767, forward strand.
TTTCTGTCTGAAATAGTTTTCTTTCTTACAATAGCCTGAAAACGTTCAAGTGATTTTTGCTGTGACTGTGTAAGTTCCATTTTTATCTCCTCCATTTTTTTGATCTTACAACTATTTTATCACTTAAATAAGGTTTTGTCTATCTGTATAGTAAAATAAAGCGGCAATCTTTTTCAGACTGCCGATATCGATATTACTATATCAGAAAAGAGACTTGATAAATTCCATTATCTTTGCAATTATAAAAGTAAGATCCTCCCAAAACATAGTAAGTGACCAATTGGGTTCGGGATTTGCAACAATGTTATTATTTGTTTCGTTCATAGTTTCATCCTCCTTATAATGATATATTAATTATATACTACAGTTTGTTTTTTGTCAATATTTACATCATATAACATAAAGAGACCGTCAAGCTACTACGCAAATGACAGCCTCTTATTTTTTTATTAATATTCACCTTTGATGGCCTCGACAATTATTTCTCTTGCATCTGTAGCTTCAGGTATCGGGAAAAGTGCATAAGGATGGTTAAGTCCTTCTTCACATACAAATGTGTGTTCGATACCTTGTTCTGTAAGCATCTGTGAAAACTTGACATCATCGGGACACAATATATCTCGGGTACTTGCAAACATTGTGATATGGCCCAAATTTTCAAATGTTCCGTAAACCGGACTTACCATAGGGTCATGAACATCAAGATCACCTGCCCAAAGCTTACCGATTTCAATAAGACCATATTCATCAAGCATCGGATCGTGAGCATCAAGAGCCTTGATTTCTTCATTATCTGAAGAAGCATCCATCCAGGGAGACAGCAATATAATTTCTGAGGGCTGCATAACTTCAGGATAGTTATCACGCAAAAGCTGAGCCATTACAAGAGACATATTACCGCCTGACGAGTCACCGATAAAGACAACCTTTTTAATGTCGGCATTTTTAACTACATCGAGATAAAACTGCATAACAACTTCGTAAGATTCTTTACAGGTATAGTTAGGAGCCTTGAGATATACCGGCATAAGAACAGGAACGTTGGCTTCCTGACAAAGTTTGTTTATTATTTTCCAGTGATAAACAAGAGGCTCGTTTATAAATCCGCCGCCCGGATAATAAATTACCATTGTGTCACCGGGAGCTTCCTCGTTGAAATGGTAAACCTGCATACCATATTCAAAAGTGTCATAGTAAGAAATATCCATTTTAACACTGTCAGGTTTATTATAGATATTCGAGCGCTTCATCATTTTTGACTGAAGATTGGCATCATAAGCCGGTCCCTCAGCATAAATTTGTTCACGGTCTATTATTACCATATACACTTCTATTACGGTTGCAAGAAAAGAACGGTTATATACACCGTGGGAAATTCCTACAAGACCTAACAAAAACACTATGGCAAAAACCAATACACCTGATATAATCTTGTGATTTTTAATAATTCTCTTCATAATATTTTCTCCATACAAATTGTATGTTAAGATATTAATTCATATTTATGAACAATATTTTAAGAAACTGTTATACACCTGTGAATGTGATATAAACATCAGATATTTGTTAAATATTTTTGGTAATTCTCAACAATTATAGACACTTGTATCCAATATAGCAAAAGCGGCTCTGTATAAAACAGAACCGCTTAATTAATTTTTCTTTTTTATTAATCCGCTTTGTGTTTATACTACTGCAACAGCTTCTACTTCGCAGAGCACACCCTTAGGAAGTGCCTTTACAGCTACGCAGCTTCTTGCAGGTGCTGAAGTGATATATTTTGCATAAACCTCGTTAAAAGCAGCAAAATCGCCCATGTCAGCAATAAAGCAAGTTGTCTTAACAACATTGTCAAAGTTTGTGCCTGCTTCTTCAAGCACAGCTTTTAAGTTGATCATAACCTGCTCTGCTTGAGCTGTGATTCCCTCAGCATCAACATTACCTGTTGCAGGGTTAATGGGAATCTGACCTGAAGTGAAAAGAAAGCCGTTTGCCATAATAGCCTGTGAGTAGGGACCGATAGCAGCAGGTGCTTTGTCTGTTGAAATTTTCTTGAGCATAGTAAATTCTCCTTTAAATTATATTTTCATGCACCGCAGGTACAATTCATAATTCATAATTATTTGCCCTCGCCGGGCAGGCGTTACTTTTTGCTAGCGCACAAAAAGTAACAAAAAATGCGCAAATGTTATTTTATAACAAGCCTTTTATAAATTGCTGTGCCGCTCTCGGCGAACGAGAGCCTTTAGCAAGAGCAAATGCTTCTGCCTTTATATCAAGTTCTTTTTCATCGATATCGAGGTTTTCTCTCTCAGCAAGCTCGTGAACTATATCAAGATAAAGTTTCTTATTGGGCTTTGAGAAGTAAACCACAAGACCGAATCTGTCAGACAATGAAAGTAACTCCTGAACAGTATCGCTATGATGAATATCATCTTCGTGACCTCGTTCGGAAAAACGTTCTTTAACAATATGTCTGCGATTGCTTGTTGCGTAAATCACAGCATTTGAAGCCTTAGCACTTGCTGAGCCCTCGAGAGCCGCTTTGAGCATACTGAAGCAGTCGTCGTTTTTGTTGAAAGAAAGGTCATCGATGAAAATTATGAACTTGAGTGGATTATCGGCAATTCTGCCCATAACGTGAGACAGTGAGAAAAGCTGATCCTTTCTGATTTCAATAAGTCTTACGCCCTTGTCGAAATAAGCATTTGCAACCGCCTTGACAGTAGACGACTTACCTGTACCTGCATCACCGCAAAGAAGCACGTTCTGCGCTGATTTGCCCGACACAAGAGCCTCGGTGTTATCCATAACCTGCTGTCTTTCTTTTTCATAGCCGATGAAAATATCTGTTGAAATATCGTCGGCAGCTTCAACGGGGACAATCTCACCGTTTTCCACTCTGAACATTCCTGCAGTGGCAAAAACGCCGTAACCGTAACGTTCAATGTGACTGAGTCTCTCCTGGTACACTGCCGAGAAATCGACTTTTTCGTTTTCAAATTCAGGTATATACCCCTCAAAATCACTACTCTCAAACAGCATCTCGGGAGTAATATTTGTAAGTTCCGAGAAGAGATACAACTCCTGACGGGCATTCTCCTTGATAGAAGCGGCGACCTCTTTATTTTTAGCTACAGACTTGATATAGATGTTCTCATCCTCACAAACAGCTTTCTTTAAAAAGGCAGAAAACGAGCCGTCGTGAGTACCGAGAGAATTTATAAATTCGCCGTAAAAGCTCAGTTTCTGACAAAGATCATCCTCTTTCAGGAAATCGAGGAAAGCTCTCATTTCCTTTTTATCAAGAATGCCCCTGAAAACGCTCAAAGCTGAAATACGGCAGGATAAAAGTTTTAAATCCATTTTTATCACTCTTTAAAATTTATTGATTATAGCGCCCTTATCGGCTGAGGATACCATAGTGCTGTATCTTGCAAGACAGCCCTTGATGTCTTTCTTAATTTTAAGCTCTGTAGTCTCTTTGCGCTTTGCAATTTCTTCATCGCTGACCTTAAGCTCAATTTTATATTCGGGGATATTGATTGAAATAATGTCGCCGTCTTTTACATAAGCGATAAGACCGCCTCTTACAGCTTCAGGTGAAACGTGACCGATTGATGCGCCTCTTGTGGCGCCTGAGAAACGACCGTCTGTAATAAGAGCAACGTCTTTATCAAGACCCATACCTGCAATAGCTGATGTAGGTGAAAGCATCTCTCTCATACCGGGGCCGCCTGCAGGTCCTTCATAGCGGATAACAACAACGTCACCCTTTACAATCTTGCCACCGTAAATAGCAGCGATACAGTCTTCTTCACTGTCAAAAACCTTTGCAGGGCCTTCGTGTACGAGCATTTCGGGAGCAACTGCACTTCTCTTTACAACACAGCCGTCGGGGGCAAGGTTACCCTTGAGCACTGCGATACCGCCTGTTGCTGAATAAGGATTGCTTACGGGTCTGATAACGCTTTCGTCTTTATTTACAGCATTTGCGATATTCTCTCCGAGTGTCTTACCTGTGCAGGTCATAACACTTGTATCGAGAAGTCCGATGTCGGCAATCTGCTTGAGCACAGCATAAACACCGCCTGCCTCGTTGAGGTCTTCCATATATGTGGGGCCTGCGGGAGCAAGATGGCAAAGGTTAGGTGTCTTTTCACTGATAGCATTTGCATCTTCGAGATTCCACTCAATACCGCACTCATTAGCGATAGCAGGAAGATGAAGCATACTGTTGGTACTGCAACCGAGAGCCATATCAGCAGTAACAGCATTTTTAAGGGCAGCCTTTGTCATTATATCACGGGGACGGATGTTCTTTTCAACAAGATCCATAATCTGCATACCTGCGTGCTTTGCAAGCTCGATTCTCTTTGAATATACTGCAGGAATTGTACCGTTACCCTGAAGACCCATACCGAGTACTTCTGTAAGGCAGTTCATTGAGTTAGCGGTGTACATACCTGAGCATGAACCGCAAGTGGGACAAGTATCCTCTTCGCAGATCTGAAGCTGTTTTTCGTCGATTTTGCCTGCCTTATATGCACCTACAGCCTCAAACATACTTGAAAGGCTTGTCTTTTTGCCGTTTACTCGGCCTGCAAGCATAGGCCCACCCGATACGAAAATGGTGGGGATATTAAGTCTTGCAGCAGCCATAAGAAGACCGGGCACATTTTTGTCGCAGTTGGGAATCATAACAAGACCGTCAAAACCGTGAGCCATAACCATAGCTTCAGTTGAGTCGGCGATGAGATCTCTTGTTACGAGTGAATATTTCATACCGACGTGTCCCATAGCAATGCCGTCACAGACTGTGATTGCAGGGAATACGATAGGAGTACCGCCTGCCATAGCAACACCGAGCTTTACAGCCTGAGTGATTTTGTCAAGATTTACGTGGCCGGGTACGATTTCGTTAAATGAGCTTACAATACCGATGAGAGGTCTCGACTGCTCTTCTTTTGTAAGACCGCAAGCGTGATAAAGACTGCGGTGAGGGGCATTGTGAAAGCCGTCTACTATTGTATCTTTAATCATTGGGGATTTTCCTCCTTTATTGCACGAAGTGCAAATTTAATGGCGAAGCCATTTCATGCCATATGACATTTCATGACCGTGTCATTTCATGCACGAAGTGCTTTTCATTCAGCAACTTAGTTCATTATCCTTGGCTGTTTTTATAGATGCACTTAGAAGTTTTCTTATTTTTCTGCACTTTGTATCAAGATCTAAAAATCTCTCAAGACGTATAATCTCTGCATCTTTCATTATATCAAGCCAATATTCTGTTTCATAACACTCTTTCAGAGCTATATGGAACTTATTTATAAAATCAGCTCTGCTTGAAGCATAGTTTCCTTCATGGATATTTGCGCCAATACTTGTACCGCAACGAAGTAACTGATTTATCAGAACAGTATGCTTCTTTGTATCTCTTATTTCATCATAGAGTTTTATTATATCAACTGCAAACTGTTTTGATAAATCAACTAACATATTTTCTTTCATAAATATACCCCTTGTAATAGTGTAATTTTTGAATGAAATGCCTGCGGCATGAAAAGGCTATGCCATGAAAGGACCGAAGGTCATGAAATGAATTGCTGTCGCAATTCATTAAAGGCTGCTGCACAAATGCACAGCAGCCTCTTTGCTTAAACTATTAGTTATTGATGAGCTTATCTTCGTCGCTCCATGAATAGAGCTTTCTGATTTCCTTACCTACAACCTCTGAAGGATGTTCAGCAGCAATCTTTCTCATAGCACCGAAGTGTACCTGTGAGCCTGCATCTGACATATCAAGAAGGAAGTCTTTTGCAAATGTACCGTCCTGGATATCCTTAAGAACTTTCTTCATTGCCTTCTTAGTTTCATCTGTGATGATTTTGGGACCTGTGATGTAGTCACCGTATTCAGCAGTGTTTGAAATTGAATATCTCATGCCTTCAAAACCGCTCTGATAGATAAGGTCAACGATGAGCTTCATTTCGTGGATACACTCAAAGTAAGCATTTCTGGGGTCATAGCCTGCTTCTGTGAGAGTTTCGAAACCTGCCTGCATAAGTGCACAAACACCGCCGCAAAGTACAGCCTGCTCACCGAAAAGGTCTGTTTCTGTTTCTGTTCTGAATGTTGTTTCAAGAACACCTGCACGAGCACCACCGATACCGAGAGCATAAGCGAGAGCGATTTCAAGAGCATCGCCTGTTGCATCCTGCTCGATAGCAACAAGACAGGGCACACCCTTACCAACCTGATATTCGCTTCTTACTGTGTGACCAGGGCCCTTGGGAGCGATCATTACAACGTTAACATTCTTGGGAGGCTTAATGCAACCGAAGTGGATGTTGAAGCCGTGTGCGAATGCGAGAGTCTTTCCTTCTGTAAGGTTGGGCTCGATGCTCTCTTTGTAAAGCTTAGCCTGCTTTTCGTCGTTGATAAGAATCATAATCATATCAGCGTTCTTAGCAGCTTCAGCAGCTGTCATAACCTTAAGGCCCTGAGCCTCAGCCTTTGCCCAGCTCTTTGAGCCTTCGTAAAGACCAACGATAACATCTACACCTGAATCTTTAAGGTTGAGTGCGTGAGCATGACCCTGTGAGCCGTAACCGATGATAGCAACTGTTTTTCCGTTTAATTTAGCAAGATTGCAATCCTGCTGATAGTAAATATTCTGCATAATAAAGTCTCCTTTTATTTGAATTTAAATTATTCCTGATTTAACATTGTGTTTGTGCCTCTTTCGATAGCAACAATACCTGTTCGACACATCTCGAGAATGCCTAGAGGCATCATTATTTTGATGAAAGCATCAAGCTTGAGAGGTTCACCTGTAAGCTCAACACTCATAACATCCGACTGATAATCAATAATCTTTGCCCTGTAAATTTCTGCTGCCGCCATAATATCCGGTCTTGTTTCAGGTGAATTTTTCACCTTGATAAGCATAAGCTCCCTTTTCACTGTTACATCATCATCAAGAACCTGAACTTTCTTTACATTGTAAAGCTTTTTCATCTGGCTGACGAACTGATTTTTGGTGTTTTCGTCACCGGTAATTGTAATGGTGATTCGTGAATAGTCAGGGTCTTCGACAGCACTAACTGTAAGAGCATCAATGTTGAAGCCTCTGCGGGTGAACATACTTGTTACTCTCATAAGTACACCGGGCTTATTATCTACGAGAACAGCTATAACAAACTTTCTCATATTATTCTCCCCTTTCTTTTGATACGATAATATCATCAATTGAGCCACCGGGAGGAAGCATAGGAAGAACAAATTCATCCTTATCTATAAGCACCTCAATCAGGCAAGGACCGTCGCACTCAGAAGCCTTTGTGAAAGCATCTTTGAAAGCTTCAGGAGTATCTGCCGTTAAGCTCTTTGCTCCGAACGCATCTGCGAGTTTTGCAAAGTCAGTCTTTCTGCCGAGAACTGTATTTGAGTATCTTTCACCAAAGAAGAGGGTCTGCCACTGTCTTACCATACCGAGCACACCGTTATTGAGAAGAACAATGGTGATTGGTACGTTATATGTAACCGCTGTTGCAAGCTCATTGAGGTTCATGCCGAATGAGCCGTCACCTGTGATGAGAACTGATCTCTCTTTGCTGCCGTATGCGGCACCGATTGCAGCACCCATACCGTAACCCATAGTGCCGAGACCGCCGCTTGAAGCAAAAGTGCGGTTGTTTTTGAATCTGAGGTACTGTGCAGCCCACATCTGATGCTGACCGACGTCTGTGGCAACAACTGTGGTATCAAGCTTGATTTCGTTGATGATATCCATAACCTGCTTGGGTGTGATGCTTGCAGCAGCTTTCTTTTCTGCCATTGCAGCTATCGCATTTTCTTCAGCTATGAGATTTTCAACCTTTTCTTTCCACTGGGGTCTGTCATTCTTTTTTACAAGAGCGCAGATTCTTTCAAGTGAATTCTTGAGATTGCCGTGAACGCCAACATCGACTCCGATATTTTTGCCAAGCTCAGAAATATCAACATCAAGCTGAATAAACTGAGTATTCTTGACATATTTTGCTGTGTTACCTGTGGCTCTGTCGCTGAAGCGTACTCCGATACCTATAACAAGGTCAGCCTCTTTATTAGCCATTGATGAAGCATAGTGACCGTGCATACCCTGCATGCCGAGGAATCTTTCGTAATCTGTGGGAATTGCCGAAAGTCCCATAAAGGTTGAACCGATATAACCACCGATTTTTTCTGCAAAAGCCATTACCTCATCTGCAATATCTCTGCCGAGTACACCGCCACCGATATAAATGTATGGGCGTTGACTTTCATTGATAAGCTCTGCAGCTTTTTCTATGTATTTATCTTTAGCAATCTTATCAGGAGCGACTTCTACAACTTCTGCTTTTTCATATTCCGCAGTAGCAAGCTGAATATCTTTGGGAATATCAACAAGTACAGGACCGGGTCTGCCGCTTTTCGCGATACGGAAAGCTTCTCTGATTGTATCAGCAAGGTCGTTTATATCGTTGACAAAATAATTATGCTTTGTTATGGGCAATGTTACACCTGTGATATCTATCTCCTGGAAAGAGTCTTTACCGATAAGAGTTGTAGGCACGTTACCCGTGATAGCTACCATCGGCACTGAATCGAGCATCGCTGTTGCGATACCTGTTACGAGGTTTGTCGCGCCCGGACCTGAGGTCGCAATAACTACACCGACTTTACCCGTTGCTCTGGCGTAACCGTCAGCAGCATGAGACGCACCCTGCTCGTGAGCAGTGAGGACGTGGTTTATTCTGTCCTGAGCTTTGTAAAGTTCGTCATAGATATTCAGCACCTGACCGCCGGGATAGCCGAAAACATCCGTAACGCCTTGCTCTATCAGGGTTTCTATAACAATTTGTGAACCTTTGAGTTTCATTATCCTACTCCTTTTAGAGTATAAATCTGCATTTTAAAATCTATTGAGTTATTATATCACTACCGAACACTATTGTCAACACATTAAAGCGATAAAATAAGGTGTTGTGTAATAGTTTTATCCGAGTTTCTGCAAAAGGTTGGGTGCGGCTCCGTGAAAGCACTGAAAGTGCTTTCTGAGAACGCCCTTCGGGCGTTCTCACGCCGAATTTCATTCGGCGACGGAGCCTCCCGAAGATAGATAAAAACTAAAGTAGCAGATTTACGCCAACGCCCCATAAGGCAGTATTTCTTTAAAAAGTGAACTAACATCACAATAATACGTTAAAAATCACCAATATGCGTCAGCATTATCGGTGATTTTTGCCTTTTCTTGCAACGTTATTTCGCTTTTTAAAGTGCTTCGCAGTTTCGTAAGAACTAAAAATTTCTTGTATTGAAGCCACAAAACGCAGCAAGGCTGTCGCCTTGCGAGGCT
>JAZRDY010000186.1:0-5622 GCA_045660525.1 Acutalibacteraceae bacterium
TGGCCTGCCTCATCATAGCCTACATAACCCGGGGGTGAGCCGATGATACGTGATACGCTGTGCTTTTCCATAAACTCGCTCATATCAAGTCTGATAAGGGTTTCGGGAGTGGAGAAAAGTTCAGTTGAGAGCTGTTTTACAAGCTCAGTTTTACCAACACCTGTGGGACCTACAAAAATAAATGAAGCAGGTCTTCTTCTGGGACTTACCTGCACGCGGCTGCGCTTGATAGCTCCGCTGATTGCATGGATAGCTTCATCCTGACCGATAACCTTTTTCTTGTGTGAATCCTCCATACCTGCAAGCTTTTTAAGATCGCTTTCAATAATCTTGCTTGAGGGAATACCTGTCCACAGCTCGATAACATGAGCAATATCGCCTTCGGTTACGGCATTATCCTCTGCTAAAGGTGCATAGGTTTCTATGTCGGCTTCAATCTTGACAATATCACTCTTAAGCTTTGCAATGGCTTCATAGTCCATTTCTTCAGTGTTATTCATCAGTTCTTCTTCGTCAGCCTTGAGCTCTGTGAGTTTCTTTTCGCTGATTTCGAGGTCACTGATAGCCTTATTGCGAAGATTTGCATGGGTACAAGCCTCATCAAGAAGGTCGATAGCCTTGTCAGGTAAAAATCTGTCTGTGATATATCTTTCAGAGAGAACAACTGCCTTTTTAACAAGAGTGTCGCTGATTCTTACTCTGTGGAAAGTTTCATAATAACCTTTGATACCAAGAAGAATTTCAGTAGCATCTTCAATTGATGGCTCTTCAACTTTAACGGGCTGGAAACGTCTTTCGAGAGCAGCATCTTTTTCAATGTGCTTTCTGTACTCGGTAAATGTTGTGGCACCAACAACCTGAATCTCACCTCTTGAAAGTGCGGGCTTTAAGATGTTGGCGGCATTCATTGAGCCTTCAGCGTCGCCGGTACCAACGAGATTGTGCACCTCGTCGATGAAAAGTATAATGTTGCCGTTTTCTTTAACCTCGTCAACAAGACTCTTGATACGTGATTCAAACTGACCTCTGAACTGAGTACCTGCAACAAGAGCTGTAAGGTCAAGAAGATGAATCTCTTTATCTGCGAGCTTTGCGGGCACTTCGTTTCTGACAATCTTAAGAGCAAGTCCCTCGGCAATGGCAGTTTTACCTACACCGGGCTCACCGATAAGGCTAGGGTTGTTTTTTGAACGTCTGCAAAGAATCTGCACCACTCTTGAAAGCTCTTTGTCTCTGCCGATAATATTGTCAATTTTACCCTCACGAGCTTTAGCTGTAAGGTCAGTGCAATAAAGCGAAAGGAACTTTCTTTTTTTCTCTTTTGCCTTTTTTTCTTTTTTGCCTGTGGGGCCTGTGGTAGTTTTTGAAGAAGTCTCTTTTATTTCATCGTTCTTATCGTTTTTGGGGATAAGGCTATTCTGTAAATCGCCGAATAGACCCTGCAAGAAAGGCATTGTAGGTGAACCGCCGCTTTCAAATGAGCCGTCTTCGTCGCTGTCGGGGAACATCTGAGTGAACTGCTCACTGATTGCATCAACATCTTCTTCAGTGATGCCCATACTGTCCATCATTTGCTTGATGGGACCGATGTTCATTTCCATAGCGCAGTTAAGACAAAGACCTTCAGGTACGGTTTTGCCGTCGATTATTTTTGAAATAAATATCACCGCAGGGCGCTTTTTGCACCTGCTGCAAGTTACTTTTTTCATTGTGTACTCCTAATTATTTATTGTTTTTAGCAGCTTTTCTGTTGTCAAAGTATTCTTTGAACTGTCTGAAAGTTTCGGGCATATAGCTTGCGAATGCTGCAATTGTCATAATAGCACAAAGCACAACTATTATACCTGTGATAACATTGGGAAGCTGGAAGCCGATAATATCGTTGAGAGCGCCAACCTCGGGGCCAACTGCAATAATGATTACCATACCCACATAGAAAACAACTGTTGCAGCCTTGCCCCAGAATTCAGCAGCACCGGGACGGATGTTGAGTAAAAGCATAATAAGACCGCCGACAATCATAACAGCCTCTTTGATAAGGAAAACAAGGAATACCCAACCAAGTGCATTGATAATGGGGTTAGAAGCTGTCTTGAAGTCGATGAAGAGCATAACTGCGATAGTGATCTGTGTAAGCTTATCGGCAACAGGGTCGAGTACCTTGCCGAGAGCACTGATCTGATTGAATTTTCTTGCAATCTGACCGTCGAAGGTATCGCTCAGACCTGAAAGAGCAAGCACAACAACTGCCATTATCTTTTCATCATTATAGAAAAGATATGCAAATACGGGGATAAGTAAAATTCTGATTACTGATAATAAGTTGGGAATAGTCCAACAGCCTTTGAATAAATCTTTCATGTTAATTGTCCTTTCTTTTTATACATTCGCACCGCTGATAACCGCAATTGCATTTTGGAAAGTATCAACGATGATTGAATTATTTACAATTTCAATAAATTCCTCGTTACCTATAAATGAAGCAATAATGCTTATAAGCATTGAAATTATTGCAACTACGATGATTCCGCGAAGCACACCGAACGCTGCTCCGAGACCCTTGTTGAGCTGTTTTACAGCGGGAAGCTTCTTTATGATACCGTCTAAAAGCTTAACGGCAAATTTGAGAACGAAGCCAACTGCAACTGCAAGAATAACAAAAAGTATAAACTGCACTATAGCTGTACCCATTGGCTCAAGCACGTTTGTCATAAGGCTTTCTACAAGGTTAGAGCCACCGAGATCTGCGCTTTCAATTTTTTCTATCATAGCTGCTTTGTCGATACCCATAAGACTCATTATACCGTTTAATGCTTCGGGAATTGCGTTGAGAGTTTCCTGAGCCTGAAGAGCATAGTCTTTTGTACCGATATCTCCGAGACTTGCTGCAAGATAGCTTTCTGCGCCTTTTCTTACGAATGTGTCAAAAAACTGCGGTGCGAGACCTTTTGACAAAGCTCTGGAAATCGCAAGAGAAATAAGTGTACCCGCAAGTTCAAACAAGCTTTTGAAAAAGCCTTTTCTGATTGACGTTATAACAATAGCACCAAATATAAGTATTATAATTATATCTACAATATATTCCATAAATATCCTCCTGAAAAATATGTCAAATATTATAACACATTATTCCGATTAATACAAGTTTTATTTAACCCGAGCTTTTTCTACACCCCCTAAGCTGTAACAATAAACCTTATTTGCAGTTTTGATTATTCCGACAGCTTTATTTTCAAAGAAAAGCTTTTTGTGAATTTCACCCTTCTTCACGCTTATTATATAATCGGCATAAAGAATTAAAGCTTCGTCTTTTGTTACAAAAATATCTTCAATACTGTCCTCAAGAGAAATACTGTATTTTTCCTCAGCCTTATTGTTATAGACTGTAAGAGTATTCTGTGACAGATTTCCTGTGCTGTCAGTCACAGCAGCAATATTTCCATTTATATCTGAGGCCCAGTAAATAAGTTTCGAGTTGAAAAGAGAACTGTTCATAAGCATTTCTTCTTTTGATGAATCAAAGACATATAAACCTTGTGTTGTGAGCAGATTGAATTTATCTGCAGAAACTGCGTTTATGGTTACGCAGGAACCGGATGGCAATATGTAGCTTTTTTCCGCGCCGTTTTTAACTGTCAGGGCATAAACCTTTGTATACATCTCACCGCCTGAAGCACCGATACTGCCGCAGAAAAGAGTTTTGCCGTCAGTTGACAGTGCAAGGTCAGTTACATATTCCTGAGTACAAGACCATATCAGCTTATCTTCGCCGTTTTTATCTTTCAGGCACACAATCGACGATGAACTGTCACTCTTGAGCGCTAAAAGCACCTTGCCGTTATCGGTTACTTTTGCATTAAAAATCTGCGATGACATATCTGCTTTTCTTTCGGTGATAGCACCGTATTTATCTATAACCGCGTATTTGTTTGAAAGTCTGTCAAAAACTACCGTATAGCTTCTGCTGGTGAAAATGGCAGGATCCCCATAAGCTATCGGGTGCTCCCATATGATATTTCCGCTTTTATCAAGACCTGTAACAAATTTTTTTGTCAGTACCACAACAGTCTTATCCATAGCCTTGACGTCTCTTATATCGTTAGTTGCAAAAGATACGGGATATCCGTTTCCCTCTTGCTGACCCGCATAAGCCTCTGTTGCGGTTTTTCTCGCAATATTGAGACCTGCAATTGCTGATATAATTATTAACAACAAAGCTAAAGCCAAGCTTAAATATCGCTTAAAATTCTTTTTTTCCTTCTGTTTTCTTACAGCATTGCCCACATATCTGATTTTATCTGCCATATTTTCACCTGCCTTAATAATAAACTTCGCTGAGATATAAGCCGTGAGCCTTTGCAGTTATGCCTGCCGAAAGTCTCGACTTGCTCTCGATAATTGCGGGGATACTCCCCTTTTGAATTTTGCCTGAGTTGATATCAAGCAATGTGCCAACCATTATACGCACCATATTGTATAAAAATCCGTCACCTTTGACTTTGAAGATAACCATATCTCCCTCTCTCTCCACACTGCAGTCAAAAATAGTTCTGACATTGCTTACTGTGGTACCGCCCGCTGCACAAAATGCAGAAAAGTCGTGGGTACCAATATAGTCTTTAGCCTGGTCATTCAACATTTCGGCATCAATGGGTATCGGGTGATGGAGAGCCTTATCGATAAGAAAAGGATTTCTTCGTCTGCTGTTCCATATTTTATAGGTATACTGCTTACCTTTGGCGTCGAAGCGGGCATTAAAGTCTTCGCCGACTTTGTGACACTCTAAAACGCATATGCTTTCAGGCAAAACAGCATTGAGTCCGTATGCAATTTTTTCGCAGTCGCGGTCTTTTTCGCTTCTGAAATTACAGCAAAAGCCTTCGGCGTGAACACCTTTGTCGGTTCTGCTTGAGCCGTAGATAGTACACTTTTCACCGAATATTCTTTCGATTGCCTCGCTTAAACACTGCTGAATTGTGATTGCATTATCCTGCATCTGCCAACCGTGATAAGGGGTACCGTCGTAAGTGAGAATAAGTTTATAGTTGATCATATCACAGCAGCTCCGCCATATCGATTAATCAGCACCACAGCAACAATTGCCATAGCAAAGAAGCCTATGCTGATAAAATCTGAAACCTTCAATTTCATTTGCTTCATTCTTGTTCTGCCGTCACCACCGGTGTAACAGCGACAGGTCATCGCATAAGATAATTCATATGCGCGTCTGAATGCCGAAATGAAAAGAGGAATAAGAATAGGGATAAGAGCTCTGATTTTATCCATAAATGAGCCTGACTCAAAGTCTGCTCCCCTTGCTTTCTGTGCATTGGTAATGCGCTCAACTTCTTCAACAAGTGTAGGAATAAAACGAAGAGCAAGTGTCATCATCATAGCAAGTGTATGCACGGGAATGTGCAGAAGCTTAAGAGGTGACAGCAATCTTTCAATGGCATCTGTCAGCTGAGTGGGTACTGTGGTATAGGTAAGTAAAGATGAGCTGATTATAAGAAAGATAATTCTTATTGCCATAAATACGGCTGTGTAAAGACCCTTTTCGGTGATTTTGATAAAGCCTAAGGATAAAAGCTCTTTACCGCCCGTAATATAAAATATATTGAT
>JAZRDY010000187.1:0-5429 GCA_045660525.1 Acutalibacteraceae bacterium
ACCCCTGCTAACAGGTAAGGGAGGGAAATATAAATGAGTCAGGTAAAAGTTAAAGAGAACGAGTCACTCGACAGCGCTCTCAGACGTTTTAAGAGACAGACTTCACGTGATGGCATCATCCAGGAGGTTCGTAAAAGAGAACATTACGAAAAGCCTTCAGTTGCAAGAAAAAAGAAGTCTGAAGCTGCTCGTAAGCGCAAATTTAAGTAATTAACGAAAATCACCCTTTGAGTCAAGGCTTCATTGGGTGATTTTATCGTTTTTATCGGTTAAACTAAATCCGAAAGGTTGATATATATGATTAACAAGCTTAAAGCTTATCTTAAAGAAAAAAATGCTGCTGCACTTATTATGAGTGAAGAAAACATCTGCTACTTCACTTCGTTCCATTCCTCAAACGGCTATCTTGTTGTAACCGGGGACAAGGCAATTTTCCTCACTGACTCACGTTATATCGAGGCAGCAGGCAATAAAATCAAGACCTGCGACGAAATTCTCGAAACCAAAGGTATGGGCAAAAGTCTTGTGCCTGCGATAAAAGCTCTTGGGGTAAAGACTCTTATGCTCGAAAGCGAAAGAATCACAGTTTCAAGATATAATGAAATCTGCGCTCTTTTTGACGGTATCGATGTAGTCTGCGATGGTGCAATTGACAAAACTATAAGCGACATCCGTATGGTGAAAAGTCAGAGTGAGATAGACAAGATTGTCAAAGCTCAGCGCATCGCTGAAAAGGCATTTCAGCACATATTAGGTTTTATCACTGTTGGCAAAACCGAAAAAGAAGTTGCACTTGAGCTTGAATACTATATGCTTAAAAACGGTGCTGACGGACTTTCATTTGAAACTATTGCTGTCAGCGGTAAAAACAGCTCACTTCCTCACGGTGTACCCTCAGATAAAAAAATCGAGAGCGGCGACTTTGTTACTATGGATTACGGTGCTATCACAGAATTTTATCACAGTGATATGACACGTACCGTGGCAGTAGGTGAGGTATCAACTAAGCAGATTGAAGTATATGAAACTGTACTCGAAGCACAGATTAAAGGTCTTGAAGCTATAAAATCAGGCATCAAAGGCAAAGATGTCGATGCTGTTTCAAGAGAGATTATAAAAAATAAAGGCTACGGCGACTACTTCGGTCACGGACTCGGTCACGGTGTGGGTGTAGAAATCCACGAGCTTCCCTCACTTAATCCCGCAGGCGAGATTGTACTTGAAGAGGGTCACGTTGTGACTGTTGAGCCGGGAATTTATCTGCCGGGTGAATTCGGTGTGAGAATTGAAGATATGGCGGTTGTAACAAAAGACGGCTGTGAAAATCTGACTATTTGCGAGAAGAAGCTTATTGTATTATAAACAATATCGCGTTTTGGTTACTTTTGGGCGATAGCAAAAGTAACGCCTGCCCGGCGAGGGCGAATATAATTATGAATTATGAATTAGGAATTATGAATTATGTATGATAATGACATAAAACAAGAATATGCCCTCTTAGTCAGTGTTGACACAGGTGAGTTTGATGCAGAGGTGTCAATCAATGAGCTTGAAGAGCTTGCACATACAGCCGGTGCAGAAGTTGTCGGCAAGGTTATACAAAAAAAAGAAGCCCCCGAAAAGGCTACCTTTGTTGGTATCGGCAAGCTTGCTGAGATTATCGCATTCTGCGAAACTCAGGAGGTTGATCTGCTTATATTCGACAGTGAGCTTTCACCGTCACAGCAGAGAAATCTCGAAAAGCTTACAAAAGTGCGAGTAATCGACAGAACTATGCTAATCCTCGATATCTTTGCCGCAAGAGCAAGAACCAGTGAGGGTAAGCTTCAGGTTGAGCTTGCACAGCTGAAATATTCACTTCCGAGACTTGCAGGTCAGGGTATAGCTTTGTCACGTCTTGGTGGCGGTATCGGTACAAGAGGCCCCGGTGAAACAAAGCTCGAAAGTGACAAGCGACACATCAGACGAAGAATTGACAAACTACAGGAAGAGCTAAGAGCCCTCGAAAAGCGCAGAAATCAGATGCGCAAAAGACGCGAAAAAGACGGTGTGCAGACAGTTGCTATCGTCGGCTATACCAACGCAGGCAAGTCAACCCTTATGAATGCACTTACCAATGCAGGCGTACTCGCAGAAAATAAGCTCTTTGCAACTCTTGATCCCACATCAAGAGGTCTGACTCTGCCCGACGGCAGACAGGTTATGCTTGTTGACACTGTTGGTCTTATCAGACGACTTCCCCATAAGCTCGTAGAGGCTTTCAAATCCACTCTTGAAGAAGCGGCAGAAGCTACAGTTATACTCAATGTCTGCGATGCAAGCGACGAGCACTCGGCAGAGCACCTTGAAGTTACAAGACAGCTCTTAAATGAGCTCGGCTGTGAGGGTAAACCTGTAATCAGTGTTATGAATAAGTGCGATCTTGTGGGTGATATTTATGCTATGCCCACTTTCGGCAAGACAGTTATGATATCAGCCAAAGAGCAAAAAGGCTTTGACGAGCTTCTTGAGGCTGTACTCAGAGAGCTTCCGCCAACGAGAAGAAAAGCAGAGCTTCTTATTCCCTTTGCTGCAGGCGCAGTTGCAGCTCGTATACGCAACGAAGGCGTTGTTGAAGAAGAGGAGTATAGACCAGAGGGTCTGTATATGAGAGCGATTGTAGAAATGACATTGCTCGATTCTATAAAAGACTATATAATAGAAGAATAATATCGCGTTTTTGATTCTTTTTGGGCGACAGCAAAAAGAATGCCCCGCGGCGAGCGAATAATATGGCAGTTTTGTGTTGGACTTAAAAATTGTATTACTAATTTTGTTTGCAGGGCGTTGCCCTTCCTCTTGAGGTTCCCAAAATTCATTACGGCCCCACGGCCTATGAATTTTGACCACTGCGCCATCCTCACCTCGCTTCATCCACCACAAGTGGCGCTTCGGTGACGATGCCCGACAAACTTTTGTAAAAGTTTGACAAAACTTTAGTTATTTTCAAATCCTACCATAAACCCATTCAGCTCAATATTTGAAACATCTCCGCCCACAACTACTCCCTCGTAAACTAAAATGTTTCCGCGGATAGTCCCGTCCGTTGTTTCATAGCCGGGGTAGTTTTTTATGGCGTAGCTCCACATTTTGACCCGCTTTCCCTTATATTTGCTAAGGTCAAGACCTTGAGATTTCTGCAAGGTATTATATTCCTCATAGGTTTCATCAAACTCAGTGGGAATAACAACCTCTTTAACCTCAAGGGGATCCTCGCTTATCTCATATCCAAACTGTGAAAAGAAAGCAATTCTTTCCTCAGCAGTGGATGCGCGCATATTGACTCCACCCACATTGGCAGCAGGCGCAGACTCGGTGGATACCACATTGATAATGCCGCCGATAGTTGTCAGGGCGCAGGCGATAGCGATGATGAGATATTTTTTCAATTTGTCAGATTTCATTGATATTACAAACATAATTATTCCACCAATCAGTTAAACTTGTTAATAGCTATGCATTTTTAAATGCAGATATCCCAAAATCGGAGGAAAATAATGGATTATATCCCCTTTAATTCGAGAAATACTTTACATAAATCCAAATTCGGAGCCGTAAGACAAGGTGAAAACTTTGTCTTTAAGGTTGTTTTACCCCG
Source organism: Acutalibacteraceae bacterium (assembly GCA_045660525.1). Lineage (GTDB taxonomy): Bacteria > Bacillota > Clostridia > Oscillospirales > Acutalibacteraceae > UBA6857. The sequence continues at coordinate 3,638 of JAZRDY010000187.1, forward strand.
AAGCATCAACTGTACCGGTGTAACTCTCGCCATAAAAAAAGATGGCGAAGACTATAAATATATCCCTTTTTCCTGGCTTAGTATGGAAGGAGACAGCGAAGAATGGTGGGCTTTAGGGTACACTGCAGAAGAACCCGGCATATATTTTTATAATTTCCATTGCTCAACACCTTGGGGCACTATTGTTATCCGTCACAATGGTGATTGTTTAGGCAACCTCACTCTCGGTACTCTCGACTGGCAGCTGAGTATTTATGCTAAGGATTTCACCACCCCCGAGTGGCTTAAGGGCGGTATGTTCTATCAGATTTTCCCCGACAGATTTTATTTCTCGGGTGAGAATAAAAAGAATATTCCTCACGGCAGAAAGCTCAGAAGTGACATTCTCGGTGAACCCGAGTGGAGACCTACTGAAGATGGCAAGGTACTCAACAACGACTATTTTCAGGGTGATCTTAAAGGTATAGAAGAAAAACTTGACTATATCGCTTCTCTCGGCACAACCTGTATTTATCTTAATCCGATTTTCGAGGCGCAGAGCAATCACAGATATGATACATCTGATTACAGCAAAATCGACCCATTGCTCGGCACTGAAAAAGATCTGAAAAGTCTTTGCAAAAAAGCAAAAGAGAGAGGTATTTCCGTTATCCTCGACGGTGTGTTCAGCCATACGGGTGACGACAGCATCTATTTCAATAAATACGGCAGATACGACAGTATAGGTGCTTATCAGTCAAAAGAGTCGCCCTATTACAAATGGTATAAATTCATCAATCACCCGAGCGATTATCACTCATGGTGGGGAATCAGCATATTGCCCGAGGTGATAGAGGAAAGCCCCGAATTTATTGAGTTTATCGCAGGCAAAAAAGGCATCGCTAGGAAGTGGCTTAAGTGCGGTGTACGCGGCTGGCGACTCGATGTTGCAGATGAGCTGCCCGACGTTTTCCTTGACGAATTCAGAAAAGCCGTCAAGGCTGAAAACCCCGAAGCTCTTGTTCTCGGTGAAGTGTGGGAAGATGCCTCGAACAAATTCAGCTATGGTCAGAGAAGAAAGTATTTCCAAGGCGAAGAGCTCGACTCGGTTATGAATTATCCCTTTGCCGATGCTATAATCAGCTTTGTAAGAAGCGGTGTATCCGAGGGATTTAACTCGAAGATTATGACTATTCTTGAGAATTATCCCAAGTGCGTTATTGACGTGCTTATGAATCATATAGGTACCCACGATACTATGAGAGCTATAACTGCTCTTGCAGGTGAAAGCTGTGAGTACCGTGACAGACAGTGGCAAAGTACAAAAAGTCTCAGCGAAGATGAATATGCAAGAGGTGTCAAGCTCCTTAAAATGGCAGCTGCAATTCAATATACACTTCCCGGTGTGCCTTGTCTTTATTACGGCGACGAAGCAGGTATGCAGGGCTATAAAGACCCCTTTAACAGATTCTGCTATCCTTGGGGTAATGAAAATCAGGAACTTCTTGAATTTTATAAGACCCTGGGCAATATCAGAAAAAATGTATCTTGTCTTAAAGAGGGTCATTATGCAACCGTATCGGAAATGCTCTCTTGTTTAGCATTTGTCAGATACGACGGTGATAGCAAAATTATGGTTATTGCAAACAGAAATGAGCATGAGATTGACTATTACCTGCCTGAGGATTGGTACGGTGCTAAGACTCTCTATGGCAACTTTGTGGAAGAAAATAAGGTTAAGGTTGACGGCTTGGGAGTAGCAATATTAGTGAAATAAAATTATCGCGTTTTTGATTCTTTTTGCGCGACAGCA
>JAZRDY010000188.1:0-15665 GCA_045660525.1 Acutalibacteraceae bacterium
ACTGCGGTGCTCGGTCATTCGCGGCTCTGACAGTCCCCTGGACTGTCATTCACTACCGCTCCTACTTCAAGTCCTGATTATATTGACATTAAAATAGAATAAGCAGCAACCTTTCAGTTACTGCTTTACCTATGGTGCGGATAACAGGACTTGACTCTCGCACTGCGGTGCTCGGTCATTCGCGGCTCTGACAGTCCCCTGGACTGTCATTCACTACCGCTCCTACTTCAAGTCCTGATTATATTGACATTAAAATAGAATAAGCAGCAACCTTTCAGTTGCTGCTTTACCTATGGTGCGGATAACAGGACTTGAACCTGCACACCTTGCGATACAAGAACCTAAATCTTGCGTGTCTGCCAATTCCACCATATCCGCATATTTGATTAAACTTTAAGTTTGCGTGTGACTCTTGCGGTACCCAAATTTTCTTTGTGTCTTGGAGCGACACAGAAATTTTGACCGCTGCGCCTTTTCGCTTTTCCTCAATCGTCCTCAGGACGCGGTCAAGCTCAAAGCTGCCAATTCACCATATCCGCATAGCTTCATAATTATATCATAAAAGAATAGATTGTCAAGTTATTAAAAATACATTTTATTTCGACTATTTTCAAAATTATATTGACCTTTTTGACTTTTTAGTATAGAATAGATGTCAATAGTATGCGCATTAGTGGCTTAATGTGTAATACCGTATGGTATGAAAGGAAATGCTTATGAACAAAGTTACAATTATTGGTACAGGTAGTGTTGGCTCAACAATTGCTTATACACTTACTGTTGCTAACATTGCTACAGAAATTATTATGATCGACATCAATGGCGATAAGGCTATCGGTGAAGCTATTGATATCCGTCAGGGTACACCTTATACAGGCTCATGCTATGTTTATGCAGGTGATTATAGTGATGCTGTTGACTCAAATATCGTTATCATCACATCAGGTGTTGCAAGAAAGCCCGGTCAGACCCGTCTTGAACTTGCTCAAACTAACGTTAACATTCTCAAGAGTATTATACCTCAGATTACAAAATATGCTCCTGATGCTACATACATTATTGTAAGTAACCCTGTTGATATTCTTACATATACATTCTGCAAATGCTCAGGCATTCCCGAAGAAAGAATCATAGGTTCAGGTACAATTCTGGATACATCAAGACTCAGAACTCATATTTCACAGCACTTCTCAGTAAGTCAGCAGAATGTTCATGCTTATGTACTTGGTGAGCACGGTGATTCAAGTTTTATTCCCTGGTCACTTGCTAATATTTCAAATGTACCTACAAGTAAATATCACGAGGCTGTCACCAACAAAACATACGATCCTATCGATAAAGAGAGAGAGCTTGAGTACGTAAGAAAATCAGGTGCTGATGTTATCGGCAGAAAAGGCGCTACTTTCTATGCTGTATCGGCTTCAGTATGCCACATCTGTAAGTGCCTTCTCAGCGGTTTCGATACTCCTCTTACTGTATCAACAATGCTTCACGGTGAATACGGTATTGATGATGTATGTCTCAGTCTTCTTAATATCGTTGGTAAGGGCAAGGTAAACGGTAAGGTTATTCTTGATCTTAATGAAAAAGAAATTTCGGAGCTTAAAGCAAGCGCAGAAAGTCTTAAAGAAATCATCAGAAATACAGAAATATAATTTCAGGCAGAGGATAGTGAAAACTTTCCTCTGCTTTTTATCTTTCTTTTTAAAGTTTTTCTTGACAAAAAGGGTGATAAATAGTAAAATAATCACGTTAAGAATACGAATAACGACTATGACGAAAGAAACCTTTACGGCGTCTTTTCAGAGAGAGAGGGCAGGTGGAAGCCTCTTAAGTTTGCTGTAAGTGTGTCGCTGCTTTCAACAGTCGCACCCGAAAGGGTAGCCGTAGTGTCTGCGTTAAAGACTATAGAGTGGTGCTTTTGCACAATTCGGGTGGTACCGTGGATTAATTTCACCCCGAGATGTGTAGTAGCGCTTTATTTTTTTGTAAATTATTTTCTTTTATGAAAGGAATGTTTTAGTTATGAAATGGATGGGCTTAAACGAAATCAGAGAAAAATATCTCGCATTTTTTGAGAGCAAGGATCACTTAAGACTTCCAAGCTTCTCGCTTGTGCCTCAGGGCGATAAGAGTATTCTTCTTATCAATGCAGGTATGACTCCTATGAAAAAGTATTTCACAGGTGAGGTTACACCTCCAAGCAAGAGAGTAACAACCTGTCAGAAGTGTATCCGTACTCCTGATATTGAAAATGTTGGTAAGACTGCGCGTCACGGCACATATTTCGAAATGCTCGGTAACTTCTCATTCGGTGATTACTTCAAGAGAGAGGCTACTGCCTGGGCTTGGGAGTTCTTTACAAAGGTTATGGAAATTCCTGAAGAGCTTCTCTATGTCAGCGTATATCTCGAAGACGATGAGGCTTATGACATCTGGACTAAAGAGGTTGGCGTTGATCCCTCACATATGGTGCGCTTCGGCAAAGCTGATAACTTCTGGGAGCACGGTGCAGGTCCCTGCGGCCCTTGCTCAGAAATTTATTTTGACAGAGGTCCCTCAAAGGGTTGCGGCAGCCCCGACTGTAAGGTAGGCTGTGACTGTGACAGATTCATCGAAGTATGGAACCTCGTATTCACACAGTTTGAAAATGACGGTAACAACAACTACACAAGACTTAAGAACCCCAACATCGACACTGGTATGGGTCTTGAAAGACTTGCTTGCGTAATGCAGGATGTTGACAATCTCTTCGAGGTTGATACAGTGCAGAACATTATGAAGCACATCATCAAGATTGCAGGTATTAATTATCACGATGATGCAAACAAAGATATCTCACTTCGTGTTATCACTGACCATATCAGAAGCACAACCTTTATGGTTGGTGACGGTGTAACCCCCTCAAACAGCGGCAGAGGTTATGTGCTCAGAAGACTTCTTCGTCGTGCTGCAAGACACGGCAGACTCATCGGTATCAACAGACCTTTCCTTGCAGAGGTTTGTGAGACTGTTATTGCTGAAAATGCAAATGCATACCCAAATCTTGTTGAAAAACAAGATTACATCAAAAAGGTTATCGCTATGGAAGAAGAAAGCTTCTATAAGACAATCGATTCAGGTCTCGGTCTATTAAACGAAATGATGGAAAAGAGCGAGGGTGGCATTCTCTCAGGTGAAGATGCATTTAAACTTCAGGACACCTACGGCTTCCCCATCGACCTTACAAAGGAAATCGTTGCTGAAAAGAATATGACTGTTGATGAGGAAAAATTCAGAGCACTTGTTGAAGAAGCAAGACAGAAGGCTAAGGCTGCTAAGCGCGATGCTGCAGATAGCGACTGGAGAAACTCAGGCGTATCACTTAAGGATATCACAGCTACAGAGTTCACAGGCTACACTGAAAATAATACAGAAGCTACTGTTGTTGCTATTATTGCTGATGGTGAAAGAAAAGATATCATCGAAGACGGCACTGATGCTGCTATCGTGCTTGACAAAACATCATTCTATGCTGAAAGCGGCGGACAGGTAGGCGATTGCGGTGTTATCACTATCGGTGAAAGCACATTTGAAGTTGTGAAGACCACCAAAGACGCTGACGGTGTGGTTATTCATCAGGGTACACTTTCAGGTGACAACATCAAGGTTGGCGACAAGGCTGTTGCTACTTATTGCGACAAAAAGAGAAAAGCTACAATGAGAAACCATACTTCGGCTCACCTTCTTCAGGCTGCGCTTCGTGAAGTTCTCGGCTCACACGTTGAGCAGGCAGGTCAGCTTGTTGACAGTGAACTCTGCCGCTTCGACTTCGTTCACTTCTCAGGTATGACTAAAGAAGAAATCAAAGCAGTTGAAGACAGAGTAAATGAGATTATCCTCGAGGGTATTGACCTTATGATTAAGGAAATGCCTATCGAAGAAGCTAAGGCTATGGGTGCTATGGCTCTGTTCACAGAAAAATACGGTGATACAGTACGCGTTGTAAAAGCAGGCAACTTCTCAACTGAGCTTTGCGGTGGTACTCACGTTGATAATACAGGCAAAATCGGTCTGTTCAAGATTCTTGCTGAATCATCACTTGCAGCAGGCGTAAGAAGAATTGAAGCTGTGACAGGTGCTAATGTTATGAAGTTCATCGACAGCAAGCTCGCTCTTATTGCGGACACTGCCGTGGCTTTAAAGGCTGCTAATGCAAACGATGTTGCTACAAAAGCTCAGAGCGTAATGGCTGATCTTAAGGCTAAGGAAAAGGAAATCGAAAAGCTTTCAGGTGTGCTTGCTAACATCAAGACAGAGTCAATGCTTTCTAATGCAAAGCAGGTTGGCAATGTAATGCTTGTTACTGCATTCCTTGATGATACAACTCCTGACGAACTTCGCAATATGTGTGACCTTGTTAAGAGCAAGGGTGACAACTTTGTTGGTGTTATTGCAGGTGTTCAGAAAGCTAAGGGCACAGGTAATATCTGCGTATGCTGTGGTAAAGAAGCAGTTGCTGCAGGTGCTCACTCAGGCAACCTTGCAAGGGAAGTTGCAAAACTTGCAGGCGGTTCAGGCGGCGGTAAGCCCGACAGCGCTATGGCAGGTGCAAAGGATGTAAATGCACTTCCCGAAGCTGTAAAAAAGGCTGAAGAAATCCTTAGCGGTATGCTTAAATAACTCCGCATTTTTGGTTGCTTTTTGTGCGGTAGCAAAAAGTAACGCCTGCACGGTGAGTGCGTTACAAAAAGATAAACAGCGGGGGAGTGAATATTTTTGCTCCCTCATAATGAAGATAAAAGGAGAATAATTATGAGAAAAATAGCGGTTTTATGCATATTTATATTAGCATTTTCACTGGTTTTCTCTTTTGGGGCAGGTGCAGTGGATTATCCGTTTTACAGTATTAAGATTGACGATGATTTTTATCCGGATTTAGAAAACACCGACACTTCATCGCTTTGGTCTAATAACAACGGTAGCAGTATTAACATTTCAATATCGCCTAATAGCGGAATAGATTTTAACTCAATATCAAATGCCGAAACCGAAATACTTACCAAGCAGATTGAAGCTACTTATGAAAATCTTGAGTTAGACTCAGTTAAAAAAGTAAAGGGCTTTAAAGGTGAGTTCTGTTCAAGACCGAGCTTTAATTACACTTTGGTTTTTTCGGTCAATAATATGGACTATTCTGTTGAAGGTTTCATTTTTACTGCCGAAAACTATCTTTACACAGTTGAAACCTCAAGTGCCACTCAAAGTGACAGAGATGACATAAATGATATGCTGAATTCCTTCAGTTTGCCTGAGAAAATTAGTTATGATGAAAATGATGTTGTGTTAGATGAAGGCGACGGAGAAATCAAGTTTGTGAGCGAAGACGGTGTTGTCTCTTTTGATTTGTCGTCAGGATTTGTTGAACAGACAGCAGTTGCACCGATTGAAAAGCAGTGGACTAAAAACGATGCAAGTATTTCAGTAGCATTCTTAACGATGGAAAATACAGCAAAAACATCTATGATAAATCTTTCAGATGAAGATCTTAATGAAATTGCAGTTGAATTTGCTGAGAGTGCAGGTGCAAATGCTGAGGAAACTACCGTTGAAAATGTTACTGTGAACGGTTACGACGGTATAAAAATTAAAACCAAAATCAAGACATTGGGCTTGACCGCCGATACTGATGTTTATTCTTTTGCAACGGCAGATTCAGTGATATTCATCTATTTTTACCGTTATAGCGAGGGTGATGAAAAAATCTTTGAGGATATTCTAAATAGTCTTTCAATAGGCGATGAGCTTCTTACTAAAAGCGGTAACAGCTTTATTTATACAGGAACACTTACAGGTGCATTAGTGGGTGCTATAGTAGGTGCACTTGTTGGTATTGTACTGAAAAAAAAGAAGAAAAAAGGTTCTGTCGATACAAATTCAGGCACAGATTTCACAGTGCGCCCTCAAATATAATTGATATTAAATAAAAGGAGAATAATTATGGATTGCATTTTTTGTAAGATTGTAAAGGGTGATATCCCCTCAAATAAGGTTTATGAAGACGATACAGTGCTCGCTTTTCACGATATCGCACCTCAGATGCCCGTACACGTTATAGTTATTCCTAAGACTCACATTGAGTCCGCAGCTGATATCACAGCTGAAAACAGCGCTGTAATCAGTCACGTGTTTGAAGTTATTGCTAAGATTGCTAAAGACTTAGGTCTCAATAACGGCTTCAGAGTTATTAATAACTGCGGTGAAGACGGCGGACAGACAGTTAAGCACATTCACTTCCATATTCTCGGCGGTGAAAAATTAGGCGAGAAACTCGTTAAATAATCGGAGGTAAAGATTATGGCAACGTACAAAATGACAATAGCAGGTCTTGAAAGAGAACTGCCTATCTGCAAGGTAAACGACAAGCTTGATATCGCAGGTTTTGTAATTTTCGGCGATGTTGAAATGACAGTTGCGGCTGCAGGCGAACTTATTAAAAAGTGCCCCGATTTTGATTTTATCGTGGCTCCCGAAGCTAAGGCGATTCCCCTTGCTCACGAAATGGCAAGACAGAGCGGTAAACCATATTTCATTTGCCGTAAGGGTGCAAAGCTCTACATGCAGTCACCCGTCAGCGTAAATGTGCGCTCAATCACTACTGATAAAGAGCAGACTCTTTTTATGGATTCTCTTGAGGGCGAACAGCTCAGAGGTAAGAAGATTATTATTCTTGATGACGTTATCAGCACAGGTGAATCACTGCTTGCAGTAAGAAAACTTGTTGAGCAGTTTGATGCTGATATTGTCGCTCAGGCAGCAATTCTCGCTGAGGGCGATGCAGCAGACAGAGATGATATTATTTTCCTCGAAAAGCTTCCTCTTTTCTTTCACGATTAATTACCAAAAGGCAGAGAAATCTGCCTTATTTTTTTATAAAAGGTCATAATTTCATACAGATTACACTTAAGTATGTATAATATAAATAATTGATGAAAAATATGTTTTATTTCTCTTTCTCAATTGACATAAAAAGAAAATAATGTTATTATATAACAGATATTTCTATAACCAAGAACGGATGGTGGAATTATGAAAAGAACAATTAAAAATTTAGCTGTTATTTTTATGATGGTAATCGTTTTTTGCTTTGTTGCTATGCAGGCAAGTGCCGCTGATGCATCAGCTCTCAGCTTTACTGCTTGTGACGGTGGTGTTATGGTTTCAAGCTGTAACAAGGCTGCATCAGGCAAACTTGAGATTCCCTCTGAGTATAATGGTAGCAAGGTAGTTAAAATTGGTGACAATGCCTTCAATAACTGCACTTCACTTACAAGTGTTGTTATTCCTGAAGGTGTAAAAGTTATCGGAAACAGTGCTTTTGAAGGTTGCTCAAAGCTTGCTGATGTAAAGTTCCCCGAAAGCTTAACTACTATCTCATCATATGCTTTCTTCGGCTGTGATGCACTCAAGACAGTTGTGCTTTATCCCAATGCAAAAACAATCGGTGAATTTGCTTTTTACGATTGTGCAGGTCTTGAAAGTATAGCTATTCCCGAAGGTACAGCAAAGATTGCTGCAGGTACATTTGGTGAATGCGTTTCACTTAAAAATATTTATATTCCCAACAGTGTCAGAACTGTTGAGTTAGCAGCTTTCTATGGTTGCAACAACATTGAAAATGTTTACTATGCTTTGAATATGTATGAGTGGTACGGCATAACCTGGTATCAGGATAATGAGAGCCTTAAAGATACCAGCACAGATAAGTTCGGCCACGCACATAATCACAAGTCAGTTGTAGTTAAAGAGCCCGATTGTACTCAGAAGGGTAAGGCTACATATACTTGCGAATGCGGCAATATTTATAACGGTGAGGTTGCAGCTCTCGGTCATAAGGCTAAGACTATTGAAGGTGTTAAGGCTACTTGTACTGAAGCCGGTAAGACAGCAGGCGAGAAGTGTTCAGTTTGCGGTGTTGTTATTACAGAACCCAGCATTATTCCTGCAACAGGTCACAAAACTGTAGTTGATGCTGCTGTTGAAGCTACTTGCGATAAGACAGGTCTTACAAAGGGCAGTCATTGTGATTTCTGCGGTGAGGTTTTTGAAAAGCAGGAAGTTGTGGAAAGAATCGGCCACGAATTCAAGTATGAAAGCCTTAAAAAAGCAACAACCGAAGAAAACGGTAAGAGAAAAGGTACCTGTATGCTTTGCGGTTATGAGGCTGACGAAGTTCTCTACAACGTTTCAGTATTCAAACTTTCAACTTCAAAGTGCACATACAACGGCAAAAAGAGAACACCTTCTGTAACAGTTAAAGACTCAGAAGGTAACGAGCTGATTAAAGACAGAGACTATACAGTTACATATGCAGAAGGCAGAAAGAAACCCGGTACATATGCTATTAAAGTAACTCTTCAGGGTGAATATGACGGTTCAAAGACTCTCACATTCACAATCGCTCCCGGTAAGACATCTGACATCAAAGCAACAGCTTCAAAGACAAATGCTGTTAAGCTTACATGGAAAGAAGTAACAGGTGCTACAGGTTATAGAGTTTATATCTATAAGACAACAGGCGGTAAGACAAGAGTTAAGGCCGCTTCAGTAACTACTAACTCATATACTCTTAAGAAAGATTATGCAGGTAATGCTCTTAAGATGGGCACAACATATAAGATTGCTATTGCAGCTTATACAAAGACCTCAAGCAGCACAGTCATCCATGCTGAAAACGGTGTTGCATACACATTTAAATTTGCAGCTGCAGCTCCCACACTTAAGGTTACATCAACTGCAAAGGGTAGAGCAACTATCAGCTGGAGCGATGTAGCAGGTGAGACAGGCTATCAGGTTTACTATTCAGAAGATGGCGAAAAGTTCACAAAGCTCAGCTCATATAAAGGTTGGCCCGATACACAGTATAAGACAGGTCTCAAGAGTGGTAAGACTTACTACTTCAAAGTCAGAGCTTATACAAAGGTTGATTCAAAGACAGTTCACGGTGCATTCAGCCCTGTTGTATCTGTAAAGATTAAATAAATCAGCATAAAAAAAAGACCATCGGTTAAGTCCGATGGTCTTTTTTTGTCTTAATTTTTATTGCTGTACTGTCACCGATAAGAAATAGTCCTGCGGAAAACAACATTGCAATTGATACTGCCGATGATACAGAAAATGCGCTTTCGCTCGGCAGTGTACCAATAGAAAAAACCTCATAACCTACAGGGAAAATTTCAAGTAACAATTTGCAATATATTACAGACAAAGCACCGTTGATTATTCTTGCTACTAGAAAATATTTATATTTAAGATGAAGATTAATAATATACGGCATAACCTGACAATGGCCGCAAAGTCCGCCGAAGCTGATTATACCCGCAATAATAGGCAAAGGCATATTACCTGATGCAATATATGCTCCGTTTGATACTTCGAGAATACAACCGAGAAAAAAACGCGTGTTTTCATTTATAGGTAAAATCTCCGTCAGTTTGCCTATGCAAGAGAATATTACGACCCAGGCACAGATATTTAGTATAGCTTTGCTGCTGTCTGAAACGCTCCTTACAAGATTTATACTGAATTGGTTCTTTTTATCGTATGCAGCTTCGGTTAAATAAACACCGTCTTCCTGCTCGAAAAATCTTGATAATACACCTATTGTTAGAGAAGATAAAACAACTGAAGCATACAGAATATATCCCGCTTTTTTTGAAGACAACATAAATATTCCTACTGTTGCTATGGTGAAAGCCGGTCCGGTGCAATAGCAAAAAAGCATCATTCGTCTGCCTTGAGAAGCGGATATTTTTCCCTTTTCATAAAGCTGATTGGTAATTTTACAACCGATAGGCAGACCGCCAATCAAAGATAGAATGGTTACTGCAAGACATGAACCTTTGATAGCGAACACAAATTCTGAAAATCGCTGAATAGATTTTGGCACATTATCAAATATACGCTGTTCAATCATCATAGTTGATACTGTCATAAACGGAAATAATGTGGGAATAAGTGTGCCGAGACACAAATCTATGCCATCGCTGATGCCTTGAGCCGCAACCGTAGGAAATTTCATTAATAAAAACGCTGAGAAAAAAAGTAAAAAGCACATAGGTAAATAACCGAAAACTACAGGCAAAGTTTTCGGGATTTTCTCAGAGATGATTTTTCTTTCGCTCATAATTTTCACCTCAATAATTAATATTCGTTTTTCAGAGTATTATACTTGATTTTACGGCATAAAATATGACGAAAGGTGTGGTTAGTTTGCAACAAAGATTAAAAAATAAAATGGCTGTTATTGCGAAAGAAGAGTTTTCCGATTATCTTTTGCCTCATATTACTTTTAATGCTTGTAAGGAGGTTATTGTTGAGGGTAGCAGAGGAGTACTTGAATATAAAACAGATACAGTAAGAATAAACTGCGGCAAATACATAGTTAAATTTAAGGGAGTAGATTTATGCATCAGGGCACCCGATACTGAAGAAGTTGTGATTTCGGGTGAAATTATATCAATGGAATTTTTGTCATGTTAGAGGTGAAGTGTTGTTTGTCAAGCTCTTGAAGATGATAAGAGGATATGTGATATTCACAGCGATAGGCGGCTTTAGTGAAAGATTTATTAATCTTTCTGCCGGCAGAAGAATAGATATATGGGATGTTAATTGCGGCGAAGGAATGATTAAAGGTAAAATATTGGCTAAAAATTTTTACAAACTAAGAGGTGTAGCAAGAAAAACAGGTGTTAAAATAAAAATTGTAAAAAAAAGAGGCTTACCCTTTTATCTGAAAGCACACAATGACAGGGCAGGTATTTTAATCGGTTGTATGATATTTGTTTTGTTTGCAGTGATTATGAACCGTTTTGTTTGGTGTATCTCTGCCGTTGACAGTGAAAATATCAGTGCTCAGGAAATTATTGAGGTTGCAGAAAGTATAGGGCTGCGACATGGGATATATGCAAGGTCTTTTGATGAAGAAAAAGCCGCCCGAGATATTTATAAAGCTTTTGACGGGAAGCTCTCTTATGTTAAAGTAAACATCAATGGTTCACTTGCGGTTATAGAGTTTCGTGATAGCAAAAAGGTGCTTGAAATTCAGGAAAAAGGTGAACCCTCTAATATAGTCGCAGATTTCGATGGGATAATTATTTCAGATGATACCTATCAGGGTGCAAAAAATATTTCAAGAGGCAATGCCGTAAAGAAAGGTGATGTATTAATCAGCGGTGTTGTTGAGGGAATAGATGCAAAGCCTTTATATTACGAGGCTAAAGGAAAATTCAGTGCTTTGCATAAAAGTGTTGATGAATGCTCAGTCGACAAAAATATGATTATAAAAAATATTCATAGTGTAGGAACTTATTATTATTTAATTATTTTCGGTTTAAAAATACCGCTTAACTTTCCTTTGTACTCTGCCGAAACAACCGAGGTATACTCATATATAAAATACGCGGAATATGACGGTTGCAAACTGCCTTTGGCGATTGAAAAGAAAACCGTTGTTACAATTAAAGAAAGAGAAATTTTACCTGATAATGCTTTGACTCTGGCTTGTATGAATTACAGTGAGATGGTTTATGATAAATATAAAAACACAAATATAATTTCAGGTAATGTTGAAATTGATAATCGTAACAGCAAAGTGGTTATATCGGCAGAGTACCAATGCATTGACTTTATAGGTCAGAGCAAGGCTATAATTATAGAAAATGCAGAAAATTAACAAGAAAATACTAAAAAGGTATTCACTTTTTTAAAGAAATGTGCTAAAATAAATTAAATATTGATTAGAATTATGTGAAATTATCATAAAATGACAGAGGTGCAAACATTTGGTAGAACAGACTTTTACCATCGACAGAATGGAGCAGGCGGTCAGCTTATTCGGTTCTTTCGATGAAAATATAAAACTTATAGAAAAAGAGTTTCAGGTTAAGGTTATATGCCGCGGCAGTGAAATTAAGATTCAGGGTGATGAAGAATATGTTGATAAAGCCAAACGTGCAATCAACAGTCTGCTGACTCTTATAAACAAAGGTGAAACTCTTAATGAGCAGAATGTAAGATATGTTATTTCTCTTGTTAAAGACGGCAATGACGACAAGCTGGTTTCTATGGCAGGGGACTGCATATGCATCAGTGCTAAAGGCAAACCTATCAAAGCCAAGACCCTCGGTCAGAAAAAATATATTGAAGCAATAAAAGAAAACACCGTCGTTATCGGTGTCGGTCCAGCAGGTACGGGTAAGACTTATCTTGCAGTTGCGATGGCGGTCAGTGCTTTCAGAGCAAAGCAGATCAACAGAATTATTCTTACAAGACCTGCCGTTGAAGCAGGTGAAAAGCTCGGCTTTCTGCCCGGTGATCTTCAGCAGAAGGTTGACCCGTATTTAAGACCACTTTACGATGCACTTTTTGATATGCTTGGTGCAGAGAGTTTTCAGAAATATCAGGAACGAGGCAATATCGAAGTTGCTCCTCTTGCTTATATGCGAGGCAGAACTCTCGACGACAGCTTCATAATCCTTGATGAAGCTCAGAATACAACACCCGAGCAGATGAAAATGTTTCTTACGAGATTGGGTTTCGGCTCAAAGATTGTTGTCACAGGCGATATCACTCAGATTGACTTGCCTGACGGCAAAAAATCAGGTCTCGTTGAGGTTATAAAAATTCTCAAAAATGTCGATGATATTCAAACAGTGAAATTCAGCGATAAAGACGTTGTCAGACACAAACTTGTTCAGGATATTATCAAAGCTTACGATAAATATGAGGAGGCTAAGAAGAGAAAATGAAGGACAAAATCAAAGTAATTATTACAGATGATCAGAATTCAGTTAAACTTCCCAGAGGTGTAAGAATGCTCATAAGACGTTGCTGCAATGCAGTGCTCACCAATGAGCAGTTCAAGGGCTCAGCTGAAATCAGTGTAACAATAGTTGACGATGAGGCAATTCATGAGCTCAACTTAAAGCACAGAGGTATGGATAAGCCTACAGATGTGCTCTCATTCCCCTTGGGTATTGATGGCGAGTATGATATCAACAACGATACGGGTGCTCAGATGCTTGGCGATATCGTTATTTCAATCGAGCATGCTATCAAGCAGGCTGATCTTTACGGTCACTCAATCAACAGAGAAATCGCATTTCTTACAGTGCACTCAATGCTTCACCTTTTAGGCTATGATCACGAGCCCGGTGGACTTGAGCTTGTTAGAATGAGAGAAAAAGAAGAAGCTGTTTTGACTCAGCTTGGACTTGTAAGAAGCGGAAGTTACTATACAACAGAGGAATAATTACATAAATGGAACATTATAAAAAACTGTTTATGAGTTTTGTCTATGCTTTCAAAGGCATATTCAGAACAATTGCAAACGAAAGAAATCTCAGAATACACCTGACTTGTGTTGTTTATATGGTGTCGATTCTGCTGTTTACAGATTGGTTCACTCTCAGCCGTACTGATTGGGCGGTGCTTATGCTCGCTTGCTCAGCTGTTATTGGTGGCGAGATAGTCAACACCGCCATAGAAAATGCAGTCAATCTCGCAAGCGAAAAGTATACCGAATACGGTAAAATAGCCAAAGATGCGGCAGCAGGCGCAGTGCTCGTAAGTGCTGTTTTTGCGATTATTGTGGGTCTGATAATTCTTTTTCAGCCCTCAGCGTTCAAAGCAATGTTTGAGTATTTCACATCGAATATTCCGATGCTTATAGTTTTAGCGTTGAGCATAATTCCTGCAACCTTATTTATCTTTTTCGGCATACCTATGGGGAAAGGCAAGAAATGAACGAAATTTTTTCAAGAACTGAAATGTTGATAGGAGATGACTCTCTTTTAAAGCTACAAAACAGCAGAGTCGCTGTTTTTGGTGTTGGCGGAGTCGGAGGCTATGTTGCAGAGGCACTTGTCAGAGCGGGGCTCGGCAAAATTGACCTTATCGATAATGATTCCGTAAGTGAGAGCAACCTTAACCGACAGATAATTGCTCTGCATTCCACAATCGGAAAAATGAAAACACAGGTTATGAGTCAAAGACTTCTTGATATCAATCCTGAATTAGAGGTTATGATTCATAACAAATTTGTTCTTCCTGAAAACATAGACGAGTTTGACTTTTTGCATTACGATTATATTGTTGATGCGATTGACACCGTATCGGGTAAACTTGCGATAATTGAAAAGGCATATTTCCTCGGAAAACCTGTTATATCTTCAATGGGCACAGGTAATAAACTTGATCCGACAAAGTTTGAAATTACAGATATAAATAAAACAAGTGTTTGTCCTCTTGCGAGAGTTATGCGTTATGAGTTGAAAAAAAGGGGAGTAAAAAAACTCAAAGTCCTTTATTCAAAAGAAGAACCTATTAAACCAACTGTGCAGGCAACAACTGAAAAAGGTAAGGCTGTTCCGGGCAGTATCTCTTTTGTGCCATCGGTGGCGGGACTCGTAATAGCATCTCAGGTTATAAAAGACTTGATAAAGTAATAAAAGCAGTAGGATTACAAAAAATCCTGCTGCTATAATATTTTAAGGAGTGAAAAATATGGCATTTGATAAAGTTGTTTTACCAACTTACTCTAAAACGGAAGAAATTCTTAATTCTGTGTCGCATGGTCTCGGAGTACCTATGGGCATTGCTTTTCTGGTTTTATGTATCGGCAGAAGTAATGCTCCGAACACAGTGATAGCTTCAATAGTATTCGGTGTATCAACTATTGTGTTATATTTATCTTCAATGTTATATCACTGTTTAAAGCCGAGTGATGCAAAAAAGGCTATGCGCCTTATTGACCACAGTGCTATATTTATTATGATAACAGGCACCGCTTCTGCCATAAATATAATGGCAGTTTACCCTCACGATAAAATCTTCTGCATTATTACAGCATCTTTAAGTATTATTCTCAGCATAATCGGTATCGCGTTGACCTTTATTGATCAGGAAAAATATAAAAAGGTGCAGATGATACTTTATATGGTTGTCGGTTATACTTCGGCGAGTATGATTTATCCCATCGCAAAGTATTACAAGGGTGAGTCTTATATTCCCTTTATACTTGCAATGCTCGGAGGCTTCCTATATACAATCGGTGTTGTATTTTATAAAAAAGGCAAGAAAAAGAAATATTATCACAGTATTTTTCATTTGTTTGTTTTAGCAGGTACAATTTGTCATTTTGCAATGATATATATTGCTCTTGCATCGCTTTAAAATTAAAAATCCGTCTGAATCTTATGAAACAGACGGATTTTTTTGTTTTATTGCGAAGCAACAAGGTTCCGGGCACCCGACCGCAATCTTTGATTACTCGTCGGGTCGGGTTCTTATTTTGTACCGAAGATTCTGTCGCCGGCATCGCCGAGACCGGGTACGATATAACCCTTTTCATTGAGCTTTTCGTCAAGTGCAGCACAATAAACAGGTACATCGGGGTGAACTTTTGTAAAAGCTTCAATGCCTTCGGGAGCAGCAATAATGCACATAAATTTGATTGAACGGGGATTGCGGAGCTTAATCTGAGAAACAGCATCAATAGCTGAGCCGCCTGTTGCGAGCATCGGGTCAACTACAAATACATCTCTTTCACCGATATCCTTGGGTAATTTGCAATAATATTCAACGGGTTTGAGAGTTTCTTCGTCTCTGTAAAGACCGATGTGGCC
>JAZRDY010000189.1:0-2528 GCA_045660525.1 Acutalibacteraceae bacterium
ATAAAACTGCTATAGCATCACTGATGGTCTTTTCAAGGGCTTCTCTGCCGTACTTATCAACCTCAGTTTTATTTTTTTCTCCGTGAGTAAGACAACCGGCACCGCCGATACAGCCGCCGACACAAGCCATACCCTCAATAAAGTTTGCATCAAGCATATTCTTACTCTTTTTAAGCAGTGCTATTCTGCACTCATCAATACCGTCACAAGGAATCGGCTTAAACTCAAAATCGATATTCTGCTCAATGAGACCTTGCTTCACAGCATCACTCAGTCCGCCTGAACGGGCAAAAATTCTGCCAAAATAAGACGCATTGTCGAGCACATCTTCATCAAGCGTTGTAATATCAATATCACAGCTATCGTAAAGTGCCTGCAGTTCTTCAAAGGTCAGAACTGCATCTACATAGGGTTTTACAGTATCTAGCTGTGCTTCAGCTTTTTTAGCCGTACACGGACCGATGAACACTATCTTTGCCGTCTTATCTGTTTGCTTGATATATTTAGCCAGGGTTGCCATAGGTGAAAGATTATGGGATACCAAGGGCAAAAGTTTAGGAAAAGATGACTTTATATACGAGACAAAAGCAGGACAGCATGAGCTGGTCAGAAATCCTTTTTCACTTAATTCTTCAGACTCTGCATATGCCACCATATCGGCGCCCAAAGCGGCTTCAACAGTAGTGAAGAAACCAAGCTTTTTAAGGCCGGTAATAACCTGCCCTAACTTTGCATAAGTGAACTGACTCGAAATCGACGGAGCTACTACAGCATAAACCTTATAGTTTTTATTGTTATCGCTGTTTTTTATAATATCAATAACATCAAGTATAAATGATTTATCTGTTATAGCGCCAAAAGGACACTGATAAACGCAAGCTCCGCACTGTATGCACTTCTCATCATCTATACAAGCAGCATTATCATCGTTTATTGATATAGCTTTAACTTTACACGATATCTGACACGGCCTTTTTCTGTTGATGATTGCGGTAAAAGGACAAACCTTAGCACACAGTCCGCAATCAACACACTTGGATTTATCTATATGAGCCACGTGATTCTGATCAAAAGTGATTGCGCCCTTTTTGCAGACATCTTCGCATCTGTGTGCAAGGCAACCGCGGCAAGAACTTGTTACAACATAGCCTGCAGCCGGACACTCGTCACAAGCAATATCAATAACCTGTATCACATTGTCCTTTTCTTTATCGCCGCCCATAGCCATCTTGACTCTTTCCGACAAAACAGCTCTTTCCTTATATACACAGCATCTCATTGTGGGAATTTTACCCGGTACTATAATCTTAGGTATATCCAAAACATTCTGCAACAGTGTGTCATTCCAAGCCTGCCTTGCAACTTCGCGCAGAACCTTATATTTTAAATATTGGACTTTTGTATCAAATTTTCTCATTATATCACCTTAGAAATAACTTACCTTTATTCTTTTGCCCATTTTCTTAAGGCACTCTGAAAGCTCCGTAACAAGGTTCATCTTAATATTGAAATTAATAGGCAAATCCGGATTCTGATGAGCAGGGTTGATAGCTCTGCCCACATAGAAGTTTATATCTGTCGCTTCTTCAAAAAGAAGTCGACTTATAAGAGATGCACCGTCTCTCTTGAAACTCCAATGCTCATAGTGTTCATTATCTCCGAGATAGTCTTTAGCATATTCCAACACTTTATTAACTGTAATAACACCCTCGGTTACAAGATCAACACCGTCTATTTCAGCTATAGGCGGCACGTCGCTCTTTTCAAAATTAAGAGTAGGTCTGAGCTCCTTGCCAAGATATTTTGCGGCTATTGTTGATGTTGTACCGCCACAAATAATATGTTTTCCCTCTTTGGAAAAGAAAAGTGACATCATTCGTTCAGCATCATCACGGTTAGACGGCGGGCCAAAAAGCATATTCATAGGCTCTCTTTTTCTGACGCGGACAACACAGGCCGTGGCATCATCTCCCGGCTCAAAGCCATAAAGCTTATTGCATTCATCAACAAGCATTGTTGAGATAGTTTTGGCAGTATAACCTGCCGGTGCAATAGTCTCAATAAAATCAATTATTTCTTCTCTTTTCCAACCGAAGTTATACATAAGACCGATGCCCGCGTGAGGACAGCCGTCACTCATTGCCACAAAAATATCATTTTCCTGAAGCTTTATAAGTGATCTGAAAATCTTTTTACCGTCGATATTCATTTCGGTTTTAGGATAATCGTAGTTCACATCGTCACGAATGATAATAACGTGAGGATTATCGTATTGTATAATCTCGGCGGTGTCATTGTTTTTAAGATGAATAATAGTAAAAGTTGAATATGCTACTCCCCTGACAGAGCACACCGGAAGAGTTGCTGCAATGGTAGAAACACACTCTTCAACGGGCAGACCCTCAGCCATCATTGTTGAAATAATCTTTGATGTAAGTGTGGAAAGAATACTTGCCTTAACACCGCTGCCGAGTCCGTCAGCTAACACTATAACAGTTGAGTTCTCATTTTCTTCAACAATGTCAACG
>JAZRDY010000190.1:0-5191 GCA_045660525.1 Acutalibacteraceae bacterium
TTCGGAGCTGTCCGATTTCGGACGGCTCCATATTGTGGTTATAAACCCAATGAGAGGAAAATAACAAATGGCAGAAAATAAACGCGACTATTACGAAGTCCTCGGTGTCAGCAAAGGCGCTTCGGACGATGAAATAAAAAAAGCCTACCGTAAAATGGCAAAGCAGTACCACCCTGACTTAAACCCGGGTGACGCAACTGCTGAGGCAAAGTTCAAAGAGGCTAACGAGGCTTATGAGGTACTCTCTGACTCTGATAAAAAGGCACGTTATGACCAGTACGGTCACGCAGGCGTTGACCCTAACTTCGGTGCAGGTGGCTTCGGTGGAGGTTTCGGTGGCTTCGGTGATGCTTTCGACCTTGGCGACATCCTCGGCAGTATGTTCGGTGGTGGCTTCGGTGGCGGCTTCGGCGGTGGCAGACAGCAAAATCCCAATGCTCCTAGAAAAGGTGCAACACTTCAGACAACAGTTACAATTTCTTTTGAAGAGGCTGCAAAAGGCTGCAAGAAAACCGTTAACGTTGTAAGAGACGAAGTGTGTACCGAATGCGGCGGTAACGGATGTGCCAAGGGTACATCACCCGAAACCTGTAAAACCTGCGGTGGCAGAGGTCAGGTCAATGTTCAGCAGAGAACACCTTTCGGCGTAATGAGTACATCAAGACAGTGTACGGATTGTGGCGGTAAGGGTAAGACTATCAAGAATCCCTGCTCAAAATGCCGTGGCACAGGCTTTGAAAGAAAGAGACAGACAGCGGAGATTGATATTCCCGCAGGTATCGACGACAGACAGACACTCAATGTGCGCGGCGGCGGTAACCCCGGTATCAATGGCGGACCCAAGGGTGATTTAAGAGTCAATGTCAATGTAAGACCTCATCCGTTCTTTGAAAGAGACGGCTTCGATGTGTGGTGCGAAGTGGCTGTTACTTATGCTCAGGCAGCTCTCGGTGATACACTTTACATTCCCACTCTCGACGGCAAGGTTAAATACGAGCTTCCCGCAGGCACTCAGCCCGGTGAAGTCTTTCGTTTCCGCGGTAGAGGTATTCAGCAACTTCAGTCGAGAGGCAAAGGCGATCAGTTTGTTAAGATTGTTGTTGAAGTTCCAAAAAATCTTTCAAATAAGCAGAAAGAGCTTCTTAAAGAGTTTGACAATACTCTTGAAAATAAACCTAAAAACAATATCCCTGACGGCAATATTGTCGGCGAAGAAAAGAAGAAGTCTTTCTTCGATAAGTTTAAATAATATTATGTTAAAAGGCAGTCGTAAAAATAATACGATTGCCTTTCGCTTTTTTATTGCAAAATACGACAAATTGTGATAAAATATCACAAAGATAATGTAGTTAAAAGAGGTGAGAGCATTGGCGGAAAATCCGAGGCTTTATTATCTGCACGAAAAGGCGGCTAAGCTTCCTATGACCCCCGGGGTCTATATTATGAAAGATAAGTCAAACAAGATTATCTATATCGGAAAAGCGAAAAAGCTGAAAAACAGAGTAGGGCAGTATTTTGCATTCAAAAGCTCTCACACTCCGAAGGTTGCAAAAATGGTGGAAAATGTTCACGATTTTGACTATATTCTTACCGACAGTGAGTTCGAAGCCTTGGTGCTCGAATGCAGTCTCATCAAACAGAATATGCCCAAGTATAATATTCTGCTGAAAGATGACAAGGGCTACAGCTATATAAAGATAACTCCTAACCCTTGGGGCAATATCAAAGCCTGTTTCAGAAAAGACGATAAAGATGCGGAATATCTCGGGCCGTATATGGGTAATTACAGCGTGACCAATGTTGTCGACCAGGCAAGGGAGATTTTTCAGCTTCCGAGCTGTAATAAGAGCTTCCCGAAAAATATAAATCCTCACGCAAGGCCGTGCCTTAACTATTTCATTCATAAATGCTCTGCGCCCTGCGCGGCAAAAATATCACAAAAAGACTATGAAGAAAACCTTGCAGGTGCCGTTGAATTTATAAAAGGCGGCAGTGGTGAGATGGTGAAAAAGCTTCAGGCACAGATGCAAGAGGCTGCAGAAAATATGCAATATGAAATGGCGGCGCGATACCGAGATAAAATCAGAGCAATAGAAAAAATCGGCGCGAGACAAAAGGTAGTTGTTGAGGGCAGTGTCAACGAAGATGTTTTTGCTCTTGCACAGCGAGGTAACAAAGGCTGTCTCGCAGTGCTGTCTTTCAGAGAGGGCTTGCTTGCAAACACTGAACACTTCATTATAGATTATTCAGAAAATCTTGCCGATGCAAGATATGAGCTTATAACTTCTTATTATTCCACGGGCAGACAGATTCCGCCGCTGATAGTTGTTGACGGTGACGTGACAGATAAAGAGCTGGTTGAAGAGTATCTTTGCACTAAAAGACAAAAGAAAACAGTTATTCTCAAACCTCAGCGAGGGGAGAAAGTCAGGGTTATGGAAATGTGTCTGCAGAATGCGGCGCAGAAGTTAGGCGAGTACATTGGCAAGGCGGGCAGGGAAACTGCAGTGCTTGATGAACTTGCTAAGATACTCGGACTCGGCAAAACTCCTGAATACATCGAGTCATACGATATATCTCATACTGCAGGCAGTGATAACGTTGCAGGTATGATTGTATTCAAAAATGCTCAGCCATACAGAAAAGCATACAAGCGATTCAGCATAAAAGGCTTTGAGGGGCAGGACGATTACGGATCAATGCGAGAAGTAATCTCAAGACGTTTCAACAGATATACAGAAGAACAAGAAACGGGCGAGGGCTTCGGCAGACTTCCCGACCTGATACTTCTTGATGGCGGTCAGGGTCAGGTGAATGCAGTTAAACCTATTATTGAAGCTTTCGGTTTAGATGTACCTGTTTTCGGTATGATCAAAGACTCAAAGCATCGCACCAGGGCGATAGCTTCTGGCGGTGAAGAAATAGCCATCAATTACGGCAGAGAGGTTTTCACTCTCGTGTCGTCAATTCAGGAAGAAGTTCACCGTTTTGCTATATCTTATCACAAGAGTAAGCACACAAAAAATACAGTTAAAACTGCTCTTACTCAGATTGAGGGTATAGGCGAAAAGAAAGCAAGTAACCTGCTTCTTAATTTTAAAACTGTGGCTAAAATCAAAAATGCTACACCTGAAGAACTCGGCAGGGTACCGGGAGTAAGCAAAAAGGATGCTCAGAATATATATGAGCATTTCAAAAGATGAAAGGATGTGCAAAAAAAATGACATTGACAGAATCGTTGAAAAGAATCAGAAAGCAATATAAAATGACTCAGGAAGATGTGGCTAAATTCCTCGGAATCAGTCGTAGCGGTTATACTTATTACGAAACAGGTAAGACAGTACCGTCGGTTGATATGCTCAAAAAGCTTGCAGTAATGTATGATACAACTATCGACAATGTTGTCGGTATGCCTCAGAAAAAGGTATCTTCAGGAAAGACTGTCGGTGAAACAAATTTCATAAGCGAAGGCTTAGATCCGCTTATGTATATGAAAAAGGAAGAGAAAACTCTGATTATGGCTTTCAGACTGTTATCTGACGAAGAAAAGAAAAAACTTACCAACGAAGCCATAACTATGATAAGCGAAAAAGAAGAACAGCTTTAAAAATATGTTTGCAAATTAAACCTATAAAGAAAAAATTTTACTTGACAAAAAATCCCTTAATAGGTTATACTTAAATTACCAAAATTAAGGAGGTAATACCAATGAAAAAAATCATCTCATTATTACTTGCACTCATCATGACATTCTCAGTTGCAACAGTTGCTTTTGCGGAAGAAACATCAGCACCTGCTGACACAGAAACATCAGCACCTGCTGATACAGAAACAACAGAGCCCGCTGAAGGCGAAGGCAGCATCACAGATTCACTCGACGAAGCACTCGG
Organism: Acutalibacteraceae bacterium; assembly: GCA_045660525.1. Lineage (GTDB taxonomy): Bacteria > Bacillota > Clostridia > Oscillospirales > Acutalibacteraceae > UBA6857. The sequence goes on from JAZRDY010000190.1 coordinate 3,891, forward strand.
TGATTACAAGTGGATCCTCGACCTTCCCTTCGAAACAGTTGGTCCTGCTCTCAAGGTTGCAAAGATTGCTCTCAAGTTCCTCAAGGTTTACTGGAAGCTTTGCAAAGTTTTCCATCTTGATCCTATGGAAACTGCACAGGGCATCATCGAGTGGGTTACTGATCTTGCAGGTGATTATATGCCTGAAGACGGCGAAACCAATGAAGGCGCTGAAGGTGGGACTCCCGAAGCTGCTCCCGAAGAAACAACAGCTCCCGCAGCTGCATAAAGTCAACTCCCCGATAGGGGAGTTTCTTTTTTTACGCTTTTTTTGGTACGCGGGTAAAATTATCCTGAAAACAGCTGTTATTCCGCCTCAAAATGTTACATACTAAAAAATAAGCTTTTTATTACACAGAGAAAAATATACAATATATGTTTAAGTTGCACAAAAGCATAAACTGTGTTTTATACAAAATGGGCAAGTCTACAAAATTCGCTCTGAAAGAAAAAAATGTTGACAAAGGCTTTTTTTTAGGTTATAATAGCAAGGCATGTGATTATGCATAATAGTATTTTAAGAAAGGAGATGCTACGATTGCCAACCTTTAACCAGTTAGTTCGCAGCGGTAGAGAAACACTTGTAAAGAAGCCTAAGGCTCCTGCTCTTCTTAAGGGTCTCAACTCAAAGAAGAATGTTATGACTGACCACAGCGCACCCCAGAAGCGTGGTGTTTGCACAGCAGTTAAAACAGCTACACCGAAAAAGCCTAACTCAGCTCTTCGTAAGATCGCCAGAGTACGTCTTACAAACGGCATTGAAGTTTCAGCTTATATCCCCGGCGTAGGCCACAACCTTCAGGAACACTCAGTAGTTCTCATCAGAGGCGGCCGTGTTAAGGACCTTCCCGGTGTGCGTTACCACATCGTTCGCGGTACACTCGATACACAGGGTGTAAACGGAAGAATGCAGAGCCGTTCAAAATACGGTGCTAAGCGTCCTAAGGCAGCTAAGAAATAATTCAGCAAAAGTTCTGAATTAAAAAAACAAATTTTTATGAAAAATCCGTAGTCAGACGGAAAAACTATGAATTGACAAATCTTCTTGCAGGCAGACAATATCAATGAAATATATTGTCGGAATGTGAGAGTGTATATATATAGAATGTATGCCTCTCAATTTGGTGCCGACGGGAATTTGTCACTCGAGTACCTATGATATCATTATTATGAAGGAGGGAAGCGCAGTGCCAAGAAGAGGCCAGATCGCAAAACGTGACGTTTTGCCGGATCCGCTTTACAATTCAAAGCTTGTAACACGT
>JAZRDY010000191.1:0-4504 GCA_045660525.1 Acutalibacteraceae bacterium
AATGAGTCCAATCACAATCACTGCGCTGATTATCTTTGCTGTCACTTACATAATGATGATGGCATTCCAGAAAATCAGACCCTACATCACAGTAGCTTCAGCTCTTATCTTCGTTGCATTAGGTGCTGTTGCCACATTCAGCCCCGCACTTTTCGGTGAAGGTTTCTTTAACATTTCATCAGGTGCATTCAGTTACAGCTTCAGCGATGCAATATCGGAAATCGACTGGAATGTTATAATGATGATAGCAGGTACTATGGGTACTGTTTATCTCTTTATCGAGTCGAAGATGCCTCAGCTTATGTCTGACGTGCTTATTTCCAAAATGCCCAATATGAAATGGGTCGTTGTTGCTCTTTCTCTTTTTGCAGGTATCGTTTCAGCTTTCGTTGATAACGTAGCTACAGTTCTTATGATAGCTCCCGTTGCACTTGCATTCTGCAAGAAAGTCAACGTTTCCCCCGTACCGGCAATTATCTGCATTGCAGTTTCATCAAACCTTCAGGGTGCAGCAACACTTGTAGGTGACACAACATCAATTCTTCTTGCTAAGGCTGCAGGGCTTGACTTCTCAGACTTCTTTGTACACGACGGTCATGTTGGTATGTTCTGGGTTGTTCAGGCAGGTGCTTTAGTCAGCGCACTTATCATTGTATATATGTTCCGTAAGGAAAACGGCAAAATTGAGTTCAGCGGCAGAACAGTTGTTGAAGATAAGTTCCCCACATTCCTTCTCGTGGGCACAGTGCTTTCACTTATTGCTGTTTCATTTATTCCCTATAAAGACGGCGCAGCAGAGGGTCAGTTCTACAAACCTGACATCACAAACGGTATCATCTGTATTGCTTTCTTTATTGTAGGTATTCTTCGTGAGCTTTTAATCAAGAAGAACAAAGAAATCGTAAAGAACGCTTTCAAAGAAATCGACTACTATACCATCGTACTTCTCACCGGTCTTTTCGTTGTAATTGGCGGTGTCAAGAGCGCAGGTGTTATAGATGTTATCGGTGACGCTATTGCTTCACTCGGTTCAGGTTCAGTTTTTGTTGTCTATACTATTATCGTATGGATGAGTGTTATACTTTCAGCTTTCATCGACAACATTCCTTACACTGCAACAATGCTCAGTATCGTACCCGTTATTGCAGGTGAGCTCGGTATTGAACCCACAATTCTTTACTACGGTCTTCTTTGTGGTGCTACTCTCGGTGGTAACCTTACACCCATTGGTGCAAGTGCAAACATTGCAGGTATCGGTATTCTCAGAAAAGAGGGTTATGAGGTTAAGGCTACAACCTTTATGAAATATGGTGTACCCTTTACTCTTGCTGCAGTTATTACAGGTTATCTGCTTCTTTGGGTAATTTGGATGTAATCTTTAGCAAATGCATAATCAGGAGGACGGCTTCGGCTGTCCTCTTTTTTAGGCTGATGTAAAGGGGAGGGCGCGGCTGCGCAAAATCGCAAAGCGATTTTCGAGGGCGCCCGTAGGGCGTCCTCGCCCCGAATTTCATTCGGGGACGCAGCCGCCTCACCCCTCTTGCACACTCTTGCGGAAATACTACAAACACAGCCTTAAGATTTATTTCCCTCTTTCCTCTTGACATCCCACTGATAATGCAGTATAATCTATGCAATATCGTTTAAAAGCTATGACTGAGAAAACAGTAGTCGACGGATAAGACTTTGCAGAGAGGGATTCACAAGCTGAAAGAATTCTACTGTCCCCGAAGATGAATTTCGCCTCACGAGCCGCCTGTGAAAAGCAGGATGTAGTTGCTGCATTAAAGCAAACCAAAGTGGCAGGGTTAAAATGACCTTGCAATTTGAGTGGTACCACGGATACTTTTCCGCCTCAAGACTAATGAGGCGGTTTTATTTTTTATATGGAGGTTTAACTATGGATAACAAAATTGCTGCAATCAAAGAACAGTTTCTCGCTGAACTTGCAAAAGCAGAAAATTCAGCAGACCTTGAAGCAATAAGAGTTGCTTATCTTGGTAAAAAAGGTTTTGTAACAGAGCTTATGAAAGAAATGAAAGATCTTTCAGTAGAAGAAAAGAAAACTTTCGGTCAGAAAGTAAATGTAATCAAAGGCGAGGTAACAGATAAGATTGCCGAAAAAAATCAGGAGCTTAAAGAAAAAGAGCTTCTTAAAGAAATCGAATCAATGCCCGAATTTGATATCTCAATGCCCCCCACACTCGGTGAGGGTTCATATCATCCCGTAACACTCGTACAGCGTCAGGTTGAAAGAATCTTCAAGTCAATGGGCTTTACAGTTGAGGACTACGCTGAAGTTGTTTCAGACTACGAATGCTTTGAGTCACTCAATATTCCCAAGCACCACCCTGCAAGAGATATGCAGGATACCTACTATCTTGAAAATGGTCAGCTTCTCAAGAGCCAGACCTCAGCTGCTCAGAACGCTATCTACAAGAAGTATAAAGATGCACTTGTTAAAGACGGTGTACCCATCAAGGCTATTTTCCCCGGCCGTTGCTTCAGAAATGAAGCGACAGATGCTTGCCACGAAAACACATTCTTCCAGATGGAAGGTGTAATGGTTGACAAGAATATCTCAATCTCAAACCTTATCTACTTTATGAAAACTATGCTTTCAGAAGTATTCCAGAAGGACATTAAGGTTCGTCTTCGTCCCGGCTTCTTCCCCTTCGTTGAACCCGGCTTCGAACTTGATATCAGCTGTCTTATCTGTGGCGGTGAAGGTTGTCCTTCATGCAAGCACAGCGGCTGGCTTGAACTGTGCCCCTGCGGTATGATTCACCCTGAAGTGCTCAAAGCAGGCGGCATCGATCCTGATGAATACACAGGCTTTGCTTTCGGTCTTGGTCTTACAAGACTTGTTATGATGAAATATGGTATTAAAGATATCCGTGACCTTAACGGTGGCTCACTCAAGTCACTGACACAGTTCACAGACCACGAATAATAGGAAAGGAGAGAGTAACTTATGTTTTTATCAATGAATTGGATTTCAGATTTTGTTGACCTTGAGGGTATCGATAAGCTTGATCTTATCCACAGATTCTCACTCTCAACAGCTGAAGTTGAAAACGAAATTTTCTTCAAGGGCAGTGATATCAGCGGTATCGTTGTAGCTGAGATTAAAGAAATTGCAGATCACCCCGAATCAAAGAAACTTCACCTTTTAAAGGTTGATGCAGGTGACGGTCAGCTCACAGATGTAGTTTGTGGTGCTCCCAATGTAAGAGTCGGCATGAAGACTGCTTTTGCTAAAATCGGTGCTAAGATAGGCGAAATCGATATCACACCCAGAGCCCTTGCTGGTTACACCTCCTACGGTATGTGCTGCAGCGGTAAGGAAATCGGTATAAGCGACGACAACAGCGGTATTATGGACATTACAGACGATATTCCCAACGGTACAGACATCAAGGTTGCTTACGAAGTAGAAGATATCATCTTTGAGGTTGATAACAAGTCACTTACAAACCGTCCTGACCTCTGGGGCCACTATGGTATCGCTAGAGAGTTTGCTGCTCTTGCTGGCAGACCTCTCAAGGCTCTCGACAGCGCAGACCTTTCAAAGTACGACAGCTTACCTAAGGTTGATATGAAAATCGAAGACGATCTTTGCCAAAGATACTCATGCTTGCAGGTTGAAAATATCACAAAGAATGTAAGTCCCGTAAATATGCAGATCAGACTCTTCTATTGCGGTATGAGAAGCATTAACCTTCTCGCTGACCTTACAAACTACCTTATGCTTGAAATGGGTCAGCCCATGCACGCTTTCGACTCAAGAAAGGTAGAAAAACTTCGCATCAAGCGCTTCGATGAAAGCTTCAGCTTCACAACTCTTGACGGTATCGAAAGAAATATCGACGAAAATACACTTATGATCTGTAACGGTGACACTCCTGTTGCTATTGCAGGTATTATGGGCGGTCTTGACAGCGAAATCGTAGAAGATACAACAACTCTTACTCTTGAAAGTGCTACTTTCAACGCGGTTTCAATACGTAAATCAACTGTAACACTTTCACAGAGAACAGATGCTTCAATGAGATATGAGAAGTGCCTTGACCCCGAAATGACAGTACCTGCTATTGCTCGTTTCGTTAAGCTTCTTCAGGATATCGACGGCGGTGTAAATGTTGTTTCAGCTCTCACAGATGAAAGAGCTTTCGAATACGATAAAGTAAGCCTTAGCTTCGATAAGAAGTTTGTTGACAGATACACAGGTATCGAAATCAGCAACGAAACAATTGTTAAGACTCTCGAAAGCCTTGGCTTCGGTGTTGAACTTAATGGTGACGACTTCACAGTTGCAGTACCCTCATGGAGAGCAACTAAGGACGTAACAATCAAGGCTGACATCATCGAAGAAATCACCAGAATTTACGGTTATGACAACTTCGATATCCACACTACAGAGTCACCCATTTATCCCGTACGTCCTGACACAGAAAAGACAGTTGAAGACAAAATCAAGGATATCCTTGTTAAGCGCTTCTCA